>CAZWPV010000026.1:0-12403 GCA_964635485.1 uncultured Anaerolineales bacterium | reverse complement strand
CCCCACGTTCTCACGTCCTACGGAGCAGACCACATCTTGCATGAACCAAATGCAATTGCTCTAACAGGTGATTGACTAACTTCCCGTTTAAGGTATAATGGCGCGGCTGGATAGTAATCGTCAGTTGGCTTGGCCAACTGTTCTAGTTTATTAGGAGGACGATGGAATGCCGAAGCGAACGTATCAGCCCAAGAAACGCAAGCGAATGCGCACCCACGGCTTTCGGGCACGCATGTCCACAAGCAGCGGGCGAAAAGTGCTCAAGGCGCGGCGGGCAAAGGGACGTAAGCGGCTGACTGTAAGCCGGAGTTGGGCCAAGAAACTGAACTGGAAGGAGAGCTCGCAGCGACCACGGCGCCGGAAGTGATCTCGCTTGACACGGCCTGCCATTGGCAATGGAACGTCGGATCAGGTTGCGACACAGGAACGATGTGCGACAGGTATACAGCGAGGGACGATCGTGGACACACCCGCTATTGGTGTTGGTCGCGCGGCCCAACGGGCTTGACCTGAACCGCATAGGAGTCACCGCCAGTCGCAAGGTAGGAAGCGCAGCAGCCCGCAACCGGGCCAAGCGGCTCTTACGTGAAGCTGCCCGACACCTCCACCCCCAACTCGAAACCGGATGGGACGTGATGTTGATCGCACGCCCCAAGATACTCGAAGCAAAAGAGCCGCAGGTCGAAGAGGCGCTGGCCCGACTACTGAGACGGTCCAGCCTGAGTACAAGTGAGAAATCCAGCCGCACCTCCAAGGTGACTGCATTGGAGGAAACGGAGGAATGAGGACCATCCTGCTCGGAATCATCCGTCTCTACCAAATGACCCTCTCGCGCGTGCTCCCTCCTACGTGTCGTTTTCATCCTACCTGTTCTCAATATAGCTATGAAGCTATCGCCCGCTACGGCGCTTTACGCGGCGGCTATTTGGCCATCAAACGGATCTCTCGCTGCCACCCCTTTAACCCGGGGGGCTACGACCCTGTGCCCGACCTTGAGGAGGATGAGTAATTGAAGCGACCTCAGATATTACGCTGGTTCGTCCTTTCAGTAGCATTGATAGCGCTGCTCCTGGGCGCTAGCGGCTGCGTCTGCGGAGGCAGCGTGCGAGCCACCAGTTGGACCGGCCTGACGCTCCAAGACGGCAAGATTTACGTGGCCGACCTGCAGCAAATTCAAATATTGGGAACGGACGGCGAACTCGAACGATCTATCCCAGAGAACACGGAAGACAACACCTTTGGGTCAGTCTACGTCGCCCCGGCCGTGGGTGAGGGCTATCTGATCGTAGCAAGCCAGAGTACCGCAAGGGGATTTTTATCCCAGGCCACCTATCCCATCGTAAAACTTGACATCGAGACCGGTGGAGAGATGTGGCGCTTTGAGAAAGCCCGGGGGCAATATATCGAAGGCGGCGTCGCCGCCGACGGTATATTTGTCATCGGCAACAGCGATCACAACGTGTACGCGCTTGACGTGGATACAGGCGATCTTGAATGGACGTTCAAGACCGGCCACCGCGTGTGGGCCACACCTCTCATCGTGGGCGACACCGTCTACATCGGCTCGATGGACAGCAACCTGTATGCTTTGCGCCTGTCGGACGGCGAGGAGCTTTGGAAGTTCGCCGCCAAAGGCGCTTTTGCCAGCACACCGGCGCTGCGGGATGGCGTCCTATACACCGGCACGTTCGGTAATCGCTTCTACGCCATCGACGCCGACGACGGAACCGAGATATGGCGCTACCCGGATGAACAGCCCGGCGACAACTGGTTTTGGGGCAGCCCCGTGATTTCCGGTGACACCGTCTACGCGGTCGACGTAAAAGGCAAGGTCTACGCCCTGAACGCCACAAGCGGCGAGGTGTTCTGGAGCAAAGAACTCGACGCACCGGTGCGGGCCGGCCCGGCGTTGACAGAAGACGGAAGCACGTTGCTCGTCAGCAGCCAGGATGGCAATCTTTATGCCCTGGACGCCGACGACGGCTCCAGGAAATGGACGGCGGCAGGCGAGGGGAAGGGATACGTGACACCTGTGGTGGACGGAGACGTGGTCTACGAAGCGCGGGTCCACGGCTCCTACCGCGTCAGGGCATTGGAACTCTTGGAGGGGGGCGAAAGGTACTCGGAGCTATGGGTTTACCCACCCCCTGAGGAATCAGAGACTGGAGAATAATCAAAGTGTTCGATTTTATCGCCTACCCACTGGCCAATCTCATTCTGCTCCTGTACGCCTATTTAGGGCAAAACACCGTCATAGCGATCGCCGCGCTGACCCTCATCATCAACATGGCCACCTTGCCGCTGAACCTGAGCCAGCAGCGGTCGGCGCGTAAGATGCAGGAACTGCAGCCGGAACTTGAAAAGCTCAAGAAAAAGTACGGCAAAGACCAGGAACGACTGTCGCAGGAAACGATGAAGCTTTACAAGGAAAAAGGCATCAACCCGATGGGCGGATGCCTGCCCCTCTTGATCCAGATGCCGATCTGGTTTGGCCTGCTCGCGGCCATCAGGTATTGTATACCCTCCACCCCCTTGGAGCTATTCCAGTTCTCGCAGAACATCTATCACTGGCTGCCTGGCGTCATAGGCCTCGTCCCGCTGCAAAGCACGTTCCTGGGGATGGACCTGGGCCAGCCCCCCAACATGGTTCAATGGTGGTCATATTCCTTGCCCCTCATGGTCGGCCTCACGAGCTGGCTCCAGCAAAAGCTATTGAGCCCTTCCTCCCAAAGCACCTCCAGCAGCGACAGCCCTCCCTCGCAGTCGGAGATGATGACCAAGCAGATGCAGGTCATGATGCCGCTGATGTTCATGATGTTCACCATCAACTATGCGACAGGGCTCTCCATCTACTTTATCATCTCCAGCCTGATCCGCATCGCCCAGTACTATCTCATCAAAAATGGCAAGCAGGAAAAGACCGACTCCCCGAAACGCACGTTGGCCAAGCAAGAGTGAGGGGAACGTTCGAGAGGAGAATAACCGATGGCAAAAATAGAGCGCAAAGTTGAGGCAACCGGCACAGACGTCGAAGCAGCAATCGCCGCCGGGCTGGAGGAACTGGGGATCGACCGAGACGCAGTAGAGGTTCAGGTGCTCGATGAAGGCAGCCGAGGCGTGTTCGGGCTCGGCGCGCGAGAGGCCTCCGTGCGTCTGACGATCAAACCCCAACCAGTTCCCCCGACGCCGGGTGAGCCACCCGCCGCAGAGCCAGGCGTGGTAAAAGCTAAAATAGAGCCAGGACCAGAGGTCGAGATAGAGCCAACCGTGCCGGAAAGAAGTGAGGCCGAAATCGCCCGCGGGGCATTACGGGAACTGCTGACCTTTATGAGTGTGGAGGATGTCAAGATCGACGTGCGGAGGGCCGAGGCTGCCCCGGGTGAAGAAGAAGCACCGCTGATGCTCGACGTAAGCGGCCCAGATACTGACGTCCTGATAGGCCATCGTGGGGATACATTAGCCGCGCTACAGCGCATTACCCGGCTGATCGTTGGGCAGGAAACGACGAGCCGGGTTAATCTGGTGCTGGATGTGGATGGCTACAAGGCACGCCGGGAACAGTCGCTGCGCGGCCTGGCCAAGCGTCTGGCAGAACAGGCCGTGCGCACCAACCACAGGGTGGTCCTGGAACCTATGCCGCCTCACGAACGCCGCATCGTCCACCTGACCCTGCGCGACCATCCCAACGTAACCACCGAGAGCATCGGAGAAAGAGACCGCCGCAAGGTCACCATCATCCCCAAACGCCAATGAGCAGTTAGGATTTGTTAAGAAATAACTTTCTGTGCCTTGGCCCAGATTGCATAACTACACGCCGGTTCTTGTCGTTTCAGGCCTGTAAAAGCTTGTTCTAAAACAGCCGTCTGACGGGTTCAATGTGCTTTTCGTCGCGCCGTTGCGGGAAGTTATTCTTTTACCTGGACTCCGTTACATTGTCTGAATTATATGGACTCAGCGACGCGCATTTCGATGGTTTTGCCGGACACCGTTTTGATCTGGCGCTCGTTGAATCGCCGGCACGCCTCGACGGCTTCTCGTTGGACACGAGAGTTGGTGAACGGCTCGAGTGTGATGACAATGCGGTCAGCCATCTCTTTGTAGAAGCCATCCTGGTTGAGAAATGTACGCCACAGCGTCAGCGGTGTTGTGTAGCGATAGGTTGAACCGAAGTAGTGGTTTCTTGCCCACAGGGCACTGTTATGCAGACCGACACGCAGATGAGCCATGATCTGGTCTTTCTCGGTATCTACCTCGAAGAACGTGGCGTTCGGATCGAGTTGGGCGAGCTTGTCCGCAGTGCGCGCTTGTTCCTGGCGGTGCGCCTCTATCGCCTGCTCGAGCTTCGCCTTGCGAGTCAGGTACCGGGCGAGCCGCCGGTGATGACGTTCGCGGTAATCTCGCAACTGTTGCTGGCGCTTCGCGGCGCGGGCAGATGCCTGCGGTCCCTGTCGCTTTCGAGGACGTAACAAGTCAGCCACCTTCTTGTCGTAGCGTGCCGTGAGGTTCTGGATGCGACGTTCCAGGTCAGTCAGTTGCACCATCTTACTGTCGAGCTTGCGCTTGATCGCCTCCAGGTGGGTGGTCAGATCCGTGATTCGTCTGGCGATGCGGCGATCAGGCACCACGCGCTTGGCCCGCAGGCCGAAGTTGATGTTGAGATGCACGAAGGCTATCTGATCACGAAACGAGTTCTCTTGGGCGTTCCAGCGCTCCAGGTACCAGCGGACGACGCGGCGGATGTCCGGTTCATCGCCACGACTCACAGTGGTTATCAGGGCTATCAGGTTATCAGGATGATCCAGATCGTAGATCAACCCAGCGCGCACGTCCAGATCGTCGGTCAGGCCAAAGTCGGCGTCAGCCACACGGTGAGTGACCTGTCCGGTGCGCGGGTCCTTGAGTTGGCGAAATGGCCCGCACCGCGCGAAATCCGCCTCTCCAGCGTACTGATTGGTCTTCAACAGGGCCACAAAGGCCTTCTGATGGCCCGTCAGCAAGCTCTGGATGACCTCGGCGGCCAATCCCTCGCGGTCTGTCACGATCACCTGCACCACGTCGCGTCCGACAGCTTGATCCAGCGCCAGGGCCACCTCTGTCACCACCCCACTCAGATGCACATCGGCCGGATAAGTCACGCACAGCAGTGGATGCCCGTCGTGTCCATGCACGAACGCTTGCTTCAGACAAGCGTGCACTTCGTGCAAGGCGCCGATGTACCCCACCGGGCTGGGCTTCTTCGTCCAGATCACTTTGTCGTGCATATCCACGTAGAACACGTGCCGGTCGGGAATGCTTTCGTCCCGATACCACGCCCGCCAATAGCAACCTGCCAGTGCTTGGCCCAAGGGGGTCGCTATCTTCAGGTGTGTCAATTCACTCAGGTAGCTCTCCATCGTCTTGGCACGATAGACCCGCGCCGATTCGGTCAGCCAACCCAGTCCATCGTCATCGTAGGTGTCCAGATGAGTCAGACGCGTCATGTTCTCGAACAACGGCATGAAGACCAGTGTCTCGTTCTTGCGCACCAAGACCTCTTGCGCATGCGTCAGTACCCGCAGCGGCGGCCCCGACTCCGTCAGGTGACGCTGGCGAGCGGCCCCAATCACATTCAGAACCGCCTGCTCAAGGCCCAGTTCGATCCACGCGCCTTTGAGCCACCAGGTACCCGCATTGTTCATCGGTTGGCCCAAGCCGGTACTCAAAAAGGGGGGCCTGACTCGGCCTTCGGCTTGGGCTTTCGACCAGGTCTATCATCCGCCAAGATGTCCGGCAATGCCTCCAAGACTTTGTGGTACCAGTTGTACATAGATTGCTTGGAGAGATTGTGTTTGCATGCGGTACATTCGGCGTCTGTAAGTTGCAGGCTTTCGCGCATCGCTGCAACCTTGACATCCAGTTCGACTTTTCGCCGGGGCATAGATTCGCTCCTTCAACCAAGACTGCCCACAATTATGCCCACATTGGCGAAAAACTTCAAGAAAACGAGTCCATATAATTCGGGCCAAAATGCCCCAATGTAACGGAGTCCAGTTTACAGGCCCTTAGCCATCGCAACTGCTGACTGTTACCGAAAGCGGCTGGCTGCTGACTGCCATGGTCGACCTTGTTGAACGCGGTCTTGACTACCTGGCCATTGGTCACGTAACCCGCGATTTGGCGAACGACAATTTCACAGTCGGCGGGACGGTCTCTTACGCTGCCCGGACCGCGCGGGCGCTGGGCTGTCGCGTCGGCACCGTCACCAGCGCCAGCCCCGATCTCGATCTGAGCTACGCGCTGGGCGACGTCTTGGTCGCCCGCATCCCCGCTGCCACGACGACCACGTTCGAGAACATCTACACCGCCAACGGGCGGCGACAGATGCTGCATGCCACCGCCGAGACGCTCGTGCCGGAGATGGTGCCGCAGGATTGGAGGAACGCATCCGCCGGCAGCATCGTCCACCTGGGGCCGGTAGCCCAGGAATGCGACCCGGCACTGGTCGACGTGTTTGGCGACGCGTTCGTGGGCCTGACCCCCCAGGGATGGATGCGCCGTTGGGATCGGACCGGGTGCGTCAGCCGCTGCCGATGGGAGGGAGCTGAACCGCTCCTCGCCCGCGCGGACGCCGTCGTGCTCAGCGAAGAGGACGTAGCAGGTGACGAGGCCCTGGTGAGCCAATACACCGCGCAGACACGGCTGCTGGTTCTGACACAGGGCGCAGCAGGGTGTACGGTCTACGCGGAGGGCCAACGCCGCCATTTCCCGGCACCCGCCGTGCGCGAGGTAGACGCGACCGGCTCAGGCGACATATTCGCCGCCGCGTTCTTTGTCCGGCTGCAACGCAGCGACGATCCGTGGACGGCCGCGCGCCTCGCCAACTGCGTCGCCGCCCGGTCGGTGACGCGAAAGGGTTTGTCCGGCACGCCGACGACTGACGAGATTGTGGCGTGTGAGCAGGCCCTGGGCCTAAAACGTGAGGGATCAGCCTACCCTTGCGAAGGTTCCGAATCGCGCTTGTGACCAGGCACAGTTTCGCTGAACCAAGCCGATGCTGCCAGTGAATTGACTTCAAACCTTCGCAAGGGTGAGCACTTACGCATTACGGGTCACGCGCAATTCAAGATTCTGCCGAGGACAAGACGTGCCCATCATCTACGCACTGGCAAACCAAAAGGGCGGCGTCGGCAAAACGACGACAGCCATCAACCTGGGGGCTTACCTGGCCTGGCTGGGCCAGCGCGTCCTGCTCGTCGACATCGATCCACAGGCCAATGCCACCTCCTCGCTGGGGATAGACAAGCGCACCGTGCAGCTTTCCACCTACGATCTACTGATGCGCGAGGTTCCGCTGGCCCAAGTCACGCAACTCACCAGTCGGGTGCGCCTCGACCTGGCCCCTTCGTCACCGTCCCTGGCCGGCGCGACGGTGGAACTGGTCAACCTGTCGCAGCGGGAATATCGCCTACGCCAGGCACTGGAGAGCCTGGATCAGCGATACGACTACGTGCTGATCGACTGTCCACCCAGCCTGGGCATCCTGACGGTGAACGGGCTGGCGGCAGCCGCCGACGGGGTGATCATCCCTGTGCAGTGCGAATACCTAGCCCTGGAAGGTCTCTCGCAGCTAGGACGCATCATCGACATGGTGCGCCGGGCACTCCATCCCGACCTGCGGCTGCGCGGGCTGGTGATGACGATGTACGACGCACGCACGAACCTCTCGCGGCAGGTGGTCGAAGAGGTGCAGAGACACTTCCCGGGGCGCGTGTTCAACACGATCATCCCGCGCAGCGTGCGGTTGAGCGAGGCGCCCAGCTACGGGGAGCCGATCGTCTCCTACGCCCCTCAATCGACAGGAGCGATAGCCTACGAAGCGCTGGCACGAGAACTGCTGCGGGGCGACAAGAAATCACAGCCACTAACCTGAGGTGAAAGATGACACGACGCAAGAGCGGGCTTGGCAAAGGACTGGACGCACTGATACCGGCTGCGGAGGAGGAAGCGCCGGTCACTGCGGCCGCCTCAGGGATAGTCGAAGTGCGCCTATCCTCCATCACACCCAACCCCCACCAGCCGCGCTCGCCGATCCGCGATCAAGACCTGGTGGAACTGGCCGCCTCCATTGAGGAACACGGCGTCATCCAGCCCCTCATCGTCGCCAAGACGGTCGACGGCTACCAACTGATCGCCGGCGAGCGGCGCTGGCGTGCGGCGCGTCTGGCGGGGCTGCCCCAGGTTCCCGCCGTCGTAAAGGACGCAGCCCCCAAAGAGATGCTGGAGCTGGCGCTGGTGGAGAACGTCCAGCGGGCCGACCTGAACGCACTGGAGGAGGCGCAGGCCTACCACCAGTTGATGGACGCGTTCGGCCTGACGCAGGAGGAGGTGGCCAAGCGGGTGGGCAAGAGCCGGACGGCAGTGGCCAACACGCTGCGGCTGCTAAATGCGACCCGCGCTGTGAAAGAGGCACTGCTGGCAAACAGGATCAGCGAGGGACACGCCCGCGCCCTCCTGGGCTTGGAGAAAGCCGAGGCGCAGGAAAGCGCCCTCGGCGTCGTCCAGAACAAGAGATTGAGCGTACGACAGACCGAGGAATTGGTGCGGCGGCGGCTCGGGGAAGAAAAAAGGCCCAAACGTAAACCATCCCAAAAAACGCGGGCGCGAAAGGCAGAGACGAAGGGATTGGAGGACGACTTTCGCAGAGCGTTAGGCACAAAGGTGGACCTGATGCGCGAAGGCGAAGGCGGGCGGTTGGTGATCCACTTTTACTCCGACGAGGAACTAGATGCCCTCTACGAGCGCATCGTCGGGAGCGAGTAACACCTATCCGAAAGCTAGACGGTAGACCCCCGTCACGCTACCCCCTATTCTGAGACAGCGGCAAGCACCTCGTCGACGGTCTGCCGGTCTGGCCCCAACACTGCCGTGACTTGATCGCCCGCCCAACTCACGCACAGGGTATCATCTCCATACCAGCACGAAAGCCCTCCGGAGGATCCGCTGGCCGGATACCCGTACCGACGAGCGGCGTAGGTCGTGTAGCCCCTCATGAACTCTGCGGCCTCAGCCTGGCTATCCCACACCGAACGCAACACCATCACCAACTCGCCGGTGGTGCCGTCGTAATAGACGACGCCGAGGTCTCCACCCCATCCCTCAGTAGCCCTCGTCGCCTCTTCGGAGCTGAGCTGGTTTAGCATGTAAATGCGCAACATGAACTCCCCGATCGGATCCTCAAAGACGAGCCGCCAATCAGCGCCCAGGGTATCGGTCAAGGGTGCCACCGAGACGAGGACCGGTTCGTCGCCGGCCAGGTAACGTGCTGGATGCAGGATTTGCTCGGTAGACTGAGGAAGGTCGACGTAGGCATCGTTGACCGCCTCCCAGCCACCTTGTTCGTAAAGCTCTCGCACAAACAGCTTGCCGTATATGTACGGGAACAGAAACACGTCATCGATTGGGGGCTGCTGCAAACTGCGGTCGATGGCCTTGGGCTTGAGAACAGCGGGTCCAAGCTCAAAGACGCTTGCCAACGGCGCGTAAGCCATCTCGTCGCCGGGAAGCGCGCCAGAATACTGATCCTCGACAAGCTCAGCATCCCCCTCGATGAGGGCGCGGATGGCGTTGAAGCGATCGAGGCGGTCGAAGGTGAACCCGAATTCGTCAAAGCCAAGGGCCAGCAAATCGAAATGCTGGTCCTGCAACGCGTGGACGTACTCGTGGGCAAAGATGATCTGTTCGTACTCTCCTATGGCGCCGGTGTCACTCACGATGTAAATCCCCCCGGTCTTGGGATCGTAGAAACCGGCGATGCTCTCGGGGAGTAAATACTTTAGCAAAGATGCTAGGTCGAGCCCCGGCTCCATCAGATCGAAGGCAACCAGCGTCAACGTCAAGGAGTTGAGCTGCTCCTCCCAATGCTCGTCGAGAATCGGCTCCACGTAATAGGTGCGCAGCTCCTGCCTGGTGATCGCCCATCGAGGCACAGGGCGCAGCGGCTCCAGGCCGCGCAACGCCGCGACCTCCAGCTCGATCCGATCCAGCGCCTCCAGGTCTTGCAGCGAGAGAAACGGCGGCGTAGGCGTGACCGTGGGCAGTGCCGTGGGGACACCTGTGGGCAGAATGGTAGGAGATGGTATCGGCGTCAGCGTCCAGGTTGGAATGGGCGTAGGAGTAGGTGTGTCCGAGGGAGGCAGTGGCTGCGCCGCCTGCCTGCCGAGCGACGACGCGTTGAGAATAACGAGGCTACACAGAAGGATGGCTGTAAAGAGACTAAGAGCACCCAGAACAATAATGATAATGCGCTGTCTTTGAGTCATGCTCCCCCTCCTGCGCTAAACCACTTCGACCACCGACCCCTCCGGCGTCTTGGTCACCTCGACGCGGGCGGGGAAGGCGTCCTTCAACTCGTCGATGTGCGTGACCACCAAAACGCGGGCAAAGTCATCCTGAATGGCATTGATCGCCTCGACCAGTCGCTCCCGGCCCTGGGCGTCCTGCGTACCGAACCCCTCGTCGATCACCAGCGTCTGCAACTGCGCTCCAGCCCGCCGCGCCAGCAGCCGCGAGAGGGCGATGCGGATGGCAAAGTTGACGCGGAACGCCTCGCCGCCGGAATAGAGCGAGTACTCGCGCGTCCCCAATTCGTCGGCAATTTTGATCTCTAGCGTCTCGCGCACCTCGCCCGCCTGCGTCTCGCGCTGTGTATCGAAGCGCACGTGCATGCGCCCGCCCGTCATGCGCGCCAGCAGCCGGTTGGCCTCCGCCTCGATCTCGGGCACCGCCGCCTCGATGACCATCGCCGGCACGCCTCTGACGCCAAAAGCCGTCCGCAACTCGTCGTAGATAGCTTGCTCCTTGGCCAGATCATCCTGCCGCTTGTGCTTATCTTCCCGCTGCCGCTCCAGACCCTTGCACGCCTCCAGGCTCTGCTGCGCCGCGCCCAGCCGCTGACGGGCGGCGGCCTCCTCTCCCCGCACGCGCTGCAGCTCTGCTTCGACCGCCTGTGCGCCCTCCAAGCGCTCGCGCAGTTCCCCGGCCGCTTTTTCCAACTCCGCACAGCGCACCCGGTCTTCTGCCATTTTATCGCTCAGCCGTTGCTCGGTCTCCTCCAGGCGCTTGAGAGCCCCCTGCTCGTCCTTCTTCCCCGCCTGGGCAGCGTCCAGGCGCGCCTTTTGCTCGGCAAAGGGCTGCCCCTCGGCCACCGCCTGCCGCGCCGCCTGATAGGCTGCCGCGTCGTAGCCCAACTCCTCCGCCTGGGCCAAAACCTGCGCCATGTCGGCCTGCACCTCGCGTGCATAGTCCTTGTCGGCAAGCTGCTTCTCCAACGCAGCCAGCTCTGCCCGGGCGGTCTCCAACTCCTCCCTCACTTGCAGTCCCTGTCCGACGCGCTCGGCCAGCGCCGCCTCCCGCCGCTGCAGCGTCGGCAGCTCGTCCAGCAGCGCGCCGCTCTCGTCGATCTGCCGCTCCAGCGCCCGCGCCTGATCGGCCAACGCCTTGGCTGTGGCCTGGTTCCCCCGGTACGTATCGCCCTTGGCGCGTCCCTCGACCTGGAACTGGGACAGCAGCTCTACCCGGTGATCCTCGGTGAGGGGCTGCGTGCACAGCGGACACTCGGCGCCTGCCTGCTCCAACTGGGCGATTTTCTCTTTGAGCGCGTCCATCTCGGCGTGCAGCGACTCGTTGCGCGCCTGGAGCGCGGCCCGCTCCTCGGCGATGTGGGCCAGGTCGTCCCGCGCCGCCTCCCGGCTCTCCAAAAGTTGCTGTAGATGGGCAAGCTGTGCCTGCACTTCCTCGTACTCTGCCACGAGCGCCTCGTCGGGCAGGCGCGCCTCCAATTCGGGGATACGCCGGGCGATGACCTCACGCTCCTTTTCGATCTCGTGCCGCGCCTCGGTCAGTTGCGCCTCGAGCGTCAAGCGGCGCTCGTTCAGCTCCACCGATTGCTGCAGCTTGGCCTCCAGCGCCCGCTCCTGCTCGACCGCCTGCTGGTAGGCCGCGTACCCGGCCTTGATCTCTTTAGCACGGCTCAACAGCTCCTCATATTCGGCCAGCCGCCCTTCCCGCGAGACCCGCTCCTCCACCAAGGCGGCCAGATCACGCTCCGCCTGGGCAAGCCGTTCGCCCAACTCGGCAATCTGCGCCTCGGCGTGGCGGAGCTCTGTGCGCGCCGTCTCAATCTTTTGATAGGCGGCCTGGGCCTCCTGGAGCGCTGCGCTCAGGTCCTCGACTGCCTTTTCAGCCTCCGCCAGCGCCGCCTCGTACTCGGGCCGCCGGGCCAACTCGGACGCGATCTCCTCCAGACGCAGCTCGACGACCCGCGCCTCGCTTTCGATGGTTCGCAGCCGCTCCTTGACCCGCTCCTCGTACTCCGCCCAGCGATCGAGGCCCAGGATGTCGCCCAGGACGCGCTTGCGCTCGGCGG
>CAZWPV010000025.1:0-12607 GCA_964635485.1 uncultured Anaerolineales bacterium | reverse complement strand
ATTATCATTTGAGGGAACGAACTGCCTTCGGTGCGATTATACGTGAGGGAATACGTGACATTGACAGGGTATGTGCTGTGTAGTAGAATCGCCCCGCGCGATCTGGTTGTTGATCTGTTGTTGGGAGAACCATGCACAAACGGCGTGATTTCACCATTTGGGTGGCGGTGTTTTTCCTCTTGCTGTGGGCGCTTTTCACTCACTCTCACGTTAATTCCTGGAACGACGCTTCGCGCCTGGCAACCGTCGAGGCGCTGGTGCACCAGGGCACGTGGGCGATCGAGAATACCGCCTTGTTCCCGCGCACGGCCGATTACATCCTGTGGAACGGACACTTTTACTCAGACAAGCCTCCGGTGCTTTCCTTCTTGGCCGCCGGTGTATACACCGTTATGCACAAGGGCTTTCAGATCTCGTTCGATGCCGGCGGTTGGTGTGACCCGGTGTCGAGTCCTTGCTATTGTTTCGCCCTGCTGTGCCCGCAGTCTCCTGATTGGGCCTACTACCTGGTCACGCTGGTGTTGGTAGGCCTTTCCTCGGCGTTGATGCTGGCGTTGTTCTACCGCAGCACCACTTTTTTCGAGCTGCCCAATTTCCTGGCGCTGCCCCTGACAGGGGCCCTGGGTCTGGGGACGATGGTCTGGCCCTACAGCCTCGTCTTTAACAACCACATTCCGACGGCGGCCGGGTTGATGGCAGGCTTCTATGCCCTGCTCCGCGCCAAGGACTCGCCCGAGCGCTGGCTCGCCGTCGCCGGGTTTGCCACGGCGCTGGCCTTTACCTTCGACCTGCTGGTCGTGCCGTTTCTGGTCGCCTTTTTGATCGCCGCCTCGTTTCGCCATCGCCTGCGGGTCTGGACGTTTGTAGCTGGGAGTCTCATTCCCCTCCTGCTGCTGGTCGCTCTGGATTTTTGGTATCTCGGCGATCCGCTGCCGCCGTCGATGCACCCCACCGGGTTCGACTACCCTGGTTCCCCGTTTGCCACGACGCCCACCGGCAACCCGCCCTCGGCCGACGTACTAGATCACGGCTTGCAGATGTTCTTCGGTGATCGGGGCCTGTTCACCCTCAACCCGGTGATGGCTGTCGCCGCCGTGGGACTGGGGATGTTGCTCTGCAAGCCAAGTCACTGGTTGTGGGGCGAGGCGGTGGCCGCGACGCTCGCCGGTCTGACAGTGGCGTTCAGCCTGGTCGTATTCACACCTGGTTTCGGCGGTATATGCTACGGCACGCGCTGGTTCATGGACGTTGTCCCCTTGCTATTCTTGTTCGCTGCCTGGCCCGGGCTGTATCGTGCTTGGGTGTGGCGAGTGGTGGTTGCGGTGTTGATCGTTCTCTCGCTTCTCCTTGCCTGGCAGGGGGCGCTCAACCCCTGGGGGGTGACGCTTCCCCCACACCGTCTCCTGCAATATGCGTTTTCTCCGGCCGGGCGGTATCTGGAAGGCCTGCCGTCCGGCACGTTCGCCTATACGACCCTGAGTGATTCCAACGCCCTGCCCGTCTACCCGGTGCACGCCTGGCACACCCGCCTGCGCAAGTTCGATCCGGCTCTAGGCGCTTTGCCGCTTGGTGATCCTGGCCGGGAGGCCGTCTACGTCTTGGGCGTGGACGCCCAGGCTACAGGGGAGCTGGTGAAGACAACTTTCCCGGATGGGCGGTGGGATTTGAGGACAGGGGAGATTGCCATCTACCGGGTTTCGCCGGACGCCGAGCGCACGCGCCCTCGCCTGCCGGTCGAGGCAGAGTTCGGTGGGTTGATACGATTGCTCGGGAGCGATTCGCTGCCGGATGAGCTTCGCCCCGGCGATACGGTGAGGGTGCAACTGTACTGGCAGGCGCTGGCCCCGATTGGGGAACGATACACTGCGTTCGTTCACTTACTTGGCCCCACAAATCCGTCTACGGGCAATCCGCTGTGGGCGCAGGACGATCACCAGCCTGGGCGCGCGACCTATCCTACCGATCTCTGGTCGCCGGGCGAGGTCGTGCTGGATGTGTTTCAATTGACCGTCCCCGACGATGCGTCGCCTGGAGAGTACGCGCTGACGACCGGCTTCTACAAACTGGAAACGCTCCAGCGGCTGGGCCGGAGCGATGCCACCGGTGACACAGCGACTTTGTATCGCATCACTGTCGTGCCATAGAGTTCTTGCCTAAGGAGGTCGCAGGCTCCTATGAAGGGACAAGTTATCTTTTTTGCGGTAGCGCTGGTTTTGGCGGGCTTGATCTGTGTTGTACCTTGGCCACTTTTGCGCTACGGCTTTGGCTTTGTCTTCCTGTGGGTAATACCTGGCTTGAGTTGGGCTCGTCTCATTCCGCACCAGGCTCTTGATCGCGCGGAGCGCTTTGCGGTGGGACTGGGTCTCAATTTTGTCATTACGCCACTACTCGTTTTGCTGCTTGTTTATATCCCCGGCCCAGTGCCCCGTGCCTTGTTGCTCGTTGCCACTGTGGTGGTTATCGGACTGTCCGTATTAGTTCGTGCGTGCATCTACTTGCTCCGCGAGCGCGCAATCTCACCTGTGAGGTCTCACGTAGACGGTGATGCCGACATTGTGAAAAAGTCACTGTCGACCGCGGTGCAATGGCTGTGGCGGGATGGTTGGGTGTGGTTATTGATTGCCCTCTTGATCGGTGTCAGTTTGCGTGTCGTGAATCTGAATTATACAGAATTTGAGGGTGATGGGGCGAGGGTCATGATGCGCGCGGCGCGAGCATTAGAGGGTGATGAGGTCGTCATTTTTCAGCACGATAAAGGGCCGTTTCAGCTCACGATGGTGATGCCGGGCTGGCGATTGGTCGGGATGACAAACGAATGGATGTCGCGCTTGCCCTTCATTTGGGCCAGTGTCTTGGGGTTGGTGGCTATCTTTCTCTGCGGGCGCCGCCTGGGCCATCCCCACGCTGGGGGTATCGCAGTCAGTCTGTTGGCTATCGAGGGCTATTTGGTTGGGCTGGGACGTGGTCTGAAGCATCACAACCTCGTGTTCGTGCTTACTACCTTGGGATTATTGTGTCTATTGGCCTACTACAAAGAAGGGCGTGGCAGCTTGGTGGTCACTGGTGCCGTTCTCTTTGCTGGAGCTGCCCTTGCTCACTATGATGCGGTTTTAATGTTACCCGCCGGACTGTTGGTAGTGGTCGCTAAGCTGTGGCGCGATCGACAACAGGGCTTGCGGGTAATAGTGCCGGTAGCGGTCGCGGGTCTCGTTGGTTTTGTATTGCTCAGCCTGTTTTACCTGCCCTTCGTGCGCAATCCGCACATAGGGGCTACCTCGTACTATTTATCCGGTCGTGTAGGGGGGCAAGTTTACAACAATCTGTGGTCAACGTTTGAGCTGAGTGCTGTTTATAACAGTGTCTATTTTCTGGCGGCCCTGGCGCTGGCTCTGGTGGGGCAAATGTTGATCGCCTGGGGCCGATGGGGGCGCGGTGGACTGGTGATATGCGGAACACTTGTTGTGGTCGCAGTGGTTAGTTTTGTGTGTCCGGTGCTTTTGGATGTCGAGGGTATGGCGTTAGCCTGGGCGCCCTTTGCTATTTTGTTTCTCGGCGCTACACTTGCTCCCCGTCAATCGGTAGGAGACCGTGCCTTGTGGCTGTGGCTGGGTGTGCCGGCGCTGTTTTTCTTATTTTTCGTTTCTTTACCTCTCACACATGTCTATACGGTTTTTCTCGCGGGGGCGATATTGGCAGGCTTGGGGTTGGAACACCTGGGGCGCTGGTTAGTCAAACGGTCGCGGACTGCCTTATGCGTCGCTACTGCTATTGGCGTGGCCGCCTACATGTTGTGCGCTGCCTATGCGGTTATGTTGTTCGTCGATTATACTCCCGAGTACTTGAGAGAATTCCCCGAGTCAAAGTCA
The DNA here is from genome assembly GCA_964635485.1 of uncultured Anaerolineales bacterium. Taxonomy (GTDB): domain Bacteria; phylum Chloroflexota; class Anaerolineae; order B4-G1; family B4-G1; genus JAFGED01. Next base: position 8,741 of record CAZWPV010000025.1, on the reverse strand, counting down.
CCGGTTTACTGGACGCCCTACGATCAAAAGCCCATCGAGATCGGATTGTATGGCTTTCCTTACCGTGTTGGATGGAAGGTCGTAGGTGTACTCTTTGATCAGGGGCGATTGACAGGGACCTATAGCAGTAACGAGAAACCTAGGGCGACCGCTTATTACACGCGTCAGGCATTGCGCCTCGACTGCGCCAGCCCCGATATGTATATCGTGGCCTCCGACGTCCACGATGCAGTGAGTCTACGCTGGGATCAGATCGAGGCTGAATATCACAAGACCATCGTCGTGACCGTTGACGGTCAGCCCAGACTCACGATCTATGAGCGGGGCGCGGTTGATTTTCCCACGGTTTATCGGGAGGAGAAATGGGCGCATTTGTTCGACCTGAACACGACGCCAGAGCACGTCGCTGCGCTAGATTCCTATGATACAGCGCAGGAAGTTATAGAGGGCTATGTACCGCGTGAGGCTTTCATCGGTGATTTTGCCCATCTCCTTGGCTACAAAGTCGATGACGTCTATGCGATCCCCGGTGGCTACGTGGAACTGACGTTATTCTGGCAGGCCCAGGGGGCGGCTCCTATCGATTATCAGGTGTTCACCCACCTTCACGACGGCGAAACGATGCGGGGACAACTTGACGGTCAGCCGGTCTGCAGTATGTACCCGACCTCGCAGTGGCAAGCGGGACAGCTCATTGTTGATCCATACCGCATCCCGATCAGGGGGGATGCGCCACCGGGTTCTGTACCTTTGATCATCGGTATGTATGATTTGGTAACGATGAAACGTTTGCCTGTGACGTCACCCGATGGGGCACCGACTGGTGATAACGTGCATCTGACCGATGTCACGATACGGGAGCCCTAGTCGGGTCGAGTGCGTGGATACATCGTGCTCTTGGTGAGAAGGTAGATTATGTCGCCTTACGATGGTTGACAGTGTGTACAGCAGGTGGTACAATCCCCCCTGCTCCCCCGAAAGCTAGTGAGCGAGAGAGGTGATAAAGTGGAGATTTACGAGAAATTACGTACGCGCCCGATAGCGCTGGTGTTGACGGCAGTTGGATTGGCTTTACTGCTTGTGACTGTCCTTTCTTTGTCGCTCTCTGTACGCGCAGAGCCGATGGACGATCTGGATGTGGTTAAAAAGGTCAATACCGACCAGGCGGCACCTGGCGAGACGCTGACCTACACCATTCACATTACTAAAAACACATACTTCCCCGTTGCCCTCTGGATGACGGACACGCTTCCGCCTGAGGTGGACTATGTCACTGATAGCTTGCAGTTGCTTGGGACGGGTAGTGCCACTGTTACAAATGACGTGCTGACCTGGACGGTCGGTGAATTCGGCAATGGGGCTGTCATCATCATTTACAATGTCGAAATCTCTTCAGCGATCACTTCTGCTACGATCACCAACACTGCCGAAGTCACCGGTACCGGCGATCTGGTCACGTCGAACATGGTTTCCACAGGAGTTTCTCCTGGAGAGCTGCAGGTCTCCAAGGAGGCCGGTTCTTCTTCCGTCCAGCCTGGCGAACAGTTGGGCTATACCATTCGCATATCCCACGTCGGCGGTGGCGCCGTCAGCGCGGTGTCGATGACGGATTCCCTGCCGCCGGAGGTGAGCTACGCGAATGGCCCCAGTGTGTCGGGGTGGGCTGACGGAAGCTGCGGCGTATCGGGGGACGTCATCACCTGCACCGGCCGCATGGAACCAGAGGAGGAGGCCACCATCGATTTCACCGTCGTCGTCAGCGCCGAGTTGAGCGAAGGCACCTACTTTACCAACACGGTCAATGTCACAGGTGCAGGGCTGCCGATATCAGATTCTGTGGCGGTGATGGCGAGCACGGAAGTGGAGTTTTATTTCCCCATTATCTACAACAACTATCCTCCTATTCTCACTTTGGACGTCTCGGAACCGGCTAGCGGTGTCTTTACCGCTTCTTGGGATTTTGTCAGGCCGCCTGTTGAGTATGTACTCCAGGAGGCCACGAGTCCCAATTTCCAGTGCAATCTGAAGACATACACGACGACGCAGCCCTACATGGTCTTTGATAGAAGCTCGGAAGCGCAAACGTGGTATTATCGCGTGCGCGCTGATGGCCCTTGGGGCCAAGGCCCTGCCTGGAGCAACGTCGACTCGGCCTCTACAGGCTATTACGATGATTTTTCCTGCTCTGAGAGTGGGTGGCCAAAGGAGAACGTGTGGGTGTATTACAGCCAATCGACGGGCGAGAATAAGTACTGGCAGCGAGGATATTACAACGACGATTACCGCATCTATATCGACGCAGGCGGTCCCAAAATGTGGTTCATTCAACCGACCACGTATGCTCCTTATCAGCCGTCCAGTAACAAGTTCTGTATTGAGGCCAAGGTTAGGTTTTATCACTGGGGATTCTGGGATAATGCAGGGCTGATCTTTGGTGCGAGCGAATCTGGTACCGAGTTCTACGTGTTGGGCATGTCGTATGCCAGTAAAAAGATGAGTTGGGGACTACTGCATAAGCAGAATTACGTGTTTCCCAAAAAGGCTCTTTTTGGCGCTACAGGTTACGCCGGGCTGGACGAAGACCCTGATCTCGTGTACGATCAGTGGAACAAGTTGCAGGTTAGCGTCGATGGGGATAACGTCACATCACTGTACATCAATGGACACTCAAAACTGACAGGGCCTGTAACGATGCCTGGGCTGAGTGATATGACAAGGGTTGGCTTCTTTGCTGGCGTCTATGAGATAACGCCTATGGACTGGCGCGTTAAGTACTTTAGGGTCATACTCGACGAGGAGTGCACGCCCTAGGTGTGCCTGGTATGACCTTTCCGTCGTCACATCCCGTCATGCCTGACTCTGAACGGGACATTGGGAAAACCATTAGTGGGCAAGCCGCCAGGCTTGCCCACAAGGTTCTATCCCCCAAGCAGGGGGGGACGCCGTTGATCTTGGCGACGGTGCTGCTCCTTTTGCTGGTCCTTCAGGTATTGGCGGGTGCTGCCGTTGACTCGGCTACTTTCGATGAGCTCTACCAACTGAGCGCCGGGTATGCCTATCTGCGCACCGGCGATGCGCGCCTCAGCAATCACCACCCACCGCTGCTCGACGTCTGGGTGGCCGTTCCGCTGCTGCTGTTCGACCCCAGGCTGCCGCTTGACAGCGAGGCCTGGCAGCGCGCGGAGCGAGGGTCCTTTGGCGACGTCTTTGTGTGGCAGGCCAACTCGGACCAATCGCTACGTCTCCTTCGGGTAGCTCGTCTGCCGAACGTTGCCCTGGCCGTCTTGCTCGGTGCTGCAATCTTTTGCTGGACCAGTCAGTTGTCGAATCGGCTGGCCGGGTTGTTGGCGCTGAGTCTGTACGTACTGGATCCCGGAATCGTCGCCCACGCCGGACTGAGCACCAACGATCTCGGCGTGGCAGCGACGCTCTTCTTTGCCATGTGGGCGTGGTGGAGGTGGCTTGAGCATCCTTCTATCCTCCACCTGATCCTCGCCGGCCTGCTGGCCGGCGCTGCCTGTACGAGCAAGTACAGCGGGTTGATCGTGGGCCCCATCTTTTTTCTGCTCGCGTTGGCTCTTCGGCCAATGGCGGGCTGGTCGCGCCACACCTTGCTGCGACGGGCAGGAGGTTTGGCTGGCGCGGCCGTCCTGTGCCTGTTGACTATCTGGGCCGTCTATGGCTTTAGCGTCGTCGATGGCCTGCCGGCCCGCGTCTTTTGGGAGGGAATCCTCTTCCAGGGAGAGCGCATTGCCAGCGGGCAGCCGGTCTATGCCCTAGGCCAGGTGTGGCCCAACGGCGTGTGGTTCTACTATCCCCTGACACTGCTGCTCAAAACCCCGCTGTCTGCGTTGATCCTATTCGCTGCGGCGCTGGTCGTCGGCGTCAAACGGCGCGCATTCCGGACGCTGCTTCCCTGCGCGATTCCCGTGGTTGCATTTGGTGGTGTCGCGTGGGCCAGCGCGCTGCAGTTGGGACATCGTTATTTGCTGCCCATGATGCCATTCGCGTTCGTCATCACGGGCCAACTGGCGGCGACATTTTCTTGGCCGCTGCGCGGTCGCCGCCAGGCCACGGCGCTGGTCGCAGTCGGGGTGTTGGTCGTCTGGTTGGTGGTCAATGCAGCGGCGATCTACCCGCATCACCTCTCCTTCTTCAATGAGCTCGCCGGCGGCCCAGCCAATGCCGACCGATACCTGGTCGACGCCAATCTCGATTGGGGACAGGACCTGCCGGCGCTGCGCACACTCATGGAAGATCGCGGGTTGGATTTCGTGCACCTGGGCTATTTTGGCACGGCCGTTCCCGGGGCATACGGAATCCGCTATTGGCCTGCTCCTGGTTTCTTGCGCTTTGTGGGGGGGAGTGAATCCATGGCGTTCAACCCGTACACGCCGGATCCAGGTTGGTACGCCATAAGTCGCACCAGTCTGCGGCAGGGGATGGTGCTTGATCATTACGATCTGTATGCCTTTTTTCGTCCCCGGACGCCCGAGGCACGCGCGGGCTACTCGATCGATCTATACCATGTTGACTATGATCCCTCAACGCCTATCGTCCGGGCCGTCGTGCAGGGGCCGCGCATTGCCGACGTGCCGGCAGAACAGTTGGGCTGGCAGGAAGGGCACCGCCTGATCGCCAAGTGGGTGCCTGATGGCAACTCGCTGGTCCTAGCCATGAACGGCCCGGCGCGTTACGCGGTCTCTGCTCCGTTGGCCTATGCGCCGGATCTGCGGGATGCGGTGGTGGGGCACGTACAGCCCGACGCACACGGCGTGTTGGAATTCGACGCGCGGCCCGTCATCGAGCCGGTGTTACAACGTTGGTCTGCCGAGTCGCCGCTTTGGACGCCGGAAGGCGTTTCTCTGGAGCCGCCGGTCGCGTTCGATGGCCGGATCAGCTTGCTCGGTTATCGTTTGGTGCAGGAGAGCATCTCTCCTGGCGAAGCAGTGTCTCTGGTGTTGCTTTGGCAGGTCGATGGCGAGCTGATGCCACCGATCGCCAGTTTCGTGCACTTGTTAAATGAGGATGGACAGCCTCTTTCACAGTCGGATGGCTGGGGGGCGGCGATACGTGGCTTGGAGGTTGGCGACGTGATCGTCCATCACGTGCGCATCCCTGTCCCGCCCGAGACCGCACCTGGCGCTTATCGTCTTCAGGTGGGCATCTATTCTAGGGACACGATGCTGCGTTGGCCCGTGCAGCTACCGAATGGCGCGACCATCGATCGCGTGTGGCTGCCGGAGGTGACGGTGCGTTGAACGCGGAACAACGTCATTCACGCGTTTTCTGGATCGAACTGGTCGTCTTGTGTGCGATCGTGTTTGTGGCTGCCTGGCTGCGCCTTCGCCATATCGACCAGGTCGAGTTCCTGTGGGATCAAGCCGAGATATCCAAGTGCGGATTAAGGATGGCGCGTGGCGGGCAGATTGCATGGGTGGGTACGTTGTCGTCGACAGGGCTGAACTTTTTCATGGGTGCCGCCTGGCTGATGGCCATCCCCCACGCCATCACTCCCAGTCCCATCTTTGCCACCGGCTTTGTGGCTTTTATCAACCTGCTGGCCGTGGTGGGCTGTTACTTTTTGACCCGCCACTGGTTTGGCCGGGTGGCAGCTGCCGTGGCCACCTTGTTGTTCGCCGTCTCGCCGTGGGCTGTGATCTACTCGCGCAAGGTGTGGCACTCGAACTTTTTGCCGCCTTTTGTGTTCCTTTACGTAGCGACCGGCTGGTTGGCCTTTGTGCGCGGGCGTCGTTGGGCGATGGTGTTGCACGGGTTGGCTTTGGCATCCCTCGTGCAGCTTCACTTCTCTGCCTTTCCCTACATCTTTTTGACTTTACTGTGGGCTCTGATCTTTTGCAAGCGGTTGGATTGGCGCGGTGCGTTGCTCGGTGGCGCATTGGCAGCTTTGACCTTTGTGCCATACTTTGTCGTCGATGCCCAGGGGGACTGGCGAAACGTCCATCACTTTCTCGCTCTCGTGCAAAAACCGTCGACGGTGAGCGTCGATGCGCTGCAAAACACCTGGCTCATCACCACGGGACTGGGCTTGCATTGGTTGATCGGTCCGGATCGCTACCCCGAGTTCGTCGCAGGAACCCTGAACGTGCGTTGGCTCTTTGTCGTCACTGGTGTGCTGGCAATCCTTGGCGGAGGCATTGTGCTGTGGCGAGCGGTGCGCCGGGCGCGGAGCGGCCTGGATGATGAAGCGGCGGCCGGCTTGATGCTCGTCACCTGGTTGGCAGTACCGGCCCTGCTCTTGACGCGATCCTCTGTGCCCCCTGCGCCACATTATTTTACCTCGACCTTTGCTGCCCAGTTCATCCTGATCGGATGGCTGGTTGTTTGGGCGGGGCGTTTAGTGCGTCCAAAGGGACGGATCGTGCAGGGAGTGTTCGTCGCGCTCGTGGGCGTGATTGCCGTGGCGCAGGTCTATGAGATCACTTCGGTGCTCCAGTTCGTCATGACCCACGACACGCAGCGGGGATACGGCACGCCCGTCGGCTACGAGGTCCAGGCAGTCCAGACAGCTGAACGCCTGGGCCGGGAAATCGATAGCACAGAGGTGATCGTGCTCTCCGAGGGGGACGAGCCCGGCATGTACGAAATACCCGCCGTGGCCGACGTGCTGATGTACGGGGAACCTCACCGTGCGGTGGATGTCCGTACGGCGCTCGTGTTTCCTGCCGCGCCTGCCGTCTATTGGGTGGCCTACGAGATGACGCCCGGCGAGGAGTTGCTGGCCGCGCTCACGCCAGAGATCGCAGATGCCCGCATCCCGCTGCGTGAGGGAATCCGCTCTTTCCGCTTCTACCGCTGGCCGGGCGGCGAGCCCGATATTGCGTGTATGCAACCTCTGCTGGGCGGGTCGCGTACCTGGGCCAACGGTGCACAGTTGGTTGGCTATTGCCTGGAGGGAGATTTGCGTCCTGGCGGTACCGTGCAGTGGATGTTGATCTGGTGGGTAACCCGTACCCCGACTGAGGATATCTACTACCATTGGTTCAATCATCTGTTGGACGGAGAAGGGCAAAAGCTTGAGCAGCGGGACGGGCCGAGTCTTCATACCGATTACTGGCGGGTTGGGGATACGGTTCTCAACTGGTTTGATCTACAGATCCCGGCGGATGCGCCGCTGGGAGATTACACGATGCGAGTGGGTATGTATACCTATGCGCGTTCTGATGTCATCGAGAACGTGTCGTTGATCGACGCAGACGGCGAGCCGGCGGGAGAGTGGGTCTTGATCGGACCGTTGCAGGTGAAGTAGCAGGCTATGCGGGAGGGCTAGGCCAAATGAGAAGGATAGGTGGATTGTGGCATAGAATCTGGCCCGTGGTCGTGCTGGCGCTGCTGTGCGGGGTCTTTTTCTGGGACGTGCTGTGGCTGCCTGGCAGTCGCATCGTCGCCGGGAACGACCTGATCAACATATTCTACCACTGGCTCAGATGTTCCAAGTCTTGTCAAGCGATTGAACCTTAAAATCCTCAATAGCGTTCTAGCTACCTGACACTTTTACAAAAAGGGGTTGACCGACACGCAAACTCCGATAGAATTGGGTTTCTGAAATCTATTCTAGGAGGAGATAAGCGATGTCGATCAACCGTCTGTATCATACCTGGTTTAACCGGATTGAGCAACTGCGTCCTGGCGAGCACATCACGCGCCTGCGCAACCTTGCCTGGTTGCTCGTCGGTATTTACGAAAGCAAGTCGGTCCACCTGAGCAAAGTCGCCCTTGAGATACCTGGGGAAGCCAAAACACCAAGTATCACGCGGAGACTGATTCGCTTGTTGAACAATCCGGCGATTCGGGTGCGTGAGTGGTACGAGCCTGTTGCCAGGGACGTACTGCAAGCTATGGCCAAGACGGTTGGAGAAATCCGACTGATCGCAGACGGGACCAAGGTTGGTTTTGGCCATCAACTGCTGATGGTAGCCGTTGCCTTTCGTAGACGCGCGATTCCCATTGCCTGGACCTGGGTGAGAAAGAGCAGGGGACACAGTTCGGCGGTCAAGCAACTGGCCTTGTTGGCTTACGTGCGACGCCTGATTCCTGCCAAAACGCCCGTTTTGCTGGTTGGAGACAGCGAATTTGGTTCCGTGGCGGTCATGCGACAGTTGGAAACCTGGAAATGGCACTACGTCTTGCGGCAAAAGGCCAATTACTGGGTAAAAGTCGGCGAAAACGACTGGCAGTATTTCGGAGACTTGGTAGAAAAACCTGGTCAAAGCAACTGGCTGGGACGCAGCTTGCTGACGTCCAAACACGCGCACCCGACCAACCTGCTGGCGCATTGGAAGAGAGGGGAAAAGGAACCCTGGTTGTTGGCGACCAACTTGCCATCTCGACAAAAGACGCTGCGTGCTTATCGCCGGAGGATGTGGATTGAAGAGATGTTCGGTGACCTTAAAGGGCATGGGTTTGACCTTGAGAGTACACATTTGCGTCATTTCTTGCGCCTATCCCGTTTGACTCTGGTGGTTGCTTTGTTGTACGTCTGGTTGATCTCGACGGGTTCCAAGGCGATCAAGAATGGACAAAGGCATTGGGTAGATCGGGCTGAGCGCTGTGATTTGAGCATTTTTCAAATTGGTTTTCGTTTGGTCAAAAGACGGTTGACCAATGCCTTACCAGTCTCGATTCGGTTGCGGCCAGTCTATGGATAAAAACTGTCAGGTGGCTAGTTAATGATTCAAACTCAAACAAATCGTCGAACGTTTACAATTTGGGGCGACGGC
>CAZWPV010000024.1:2476-12788 GCA_964635485.1 uncultured Anaerolineales bacterium | reverse complement strand
GCGTTAGTTTGAGGATGGCCAGGGGGAGCGTGGTAGTTGGTGCTGTTTTCTCTGGTGCTGTTTTCTCTGGTGGTGTTTTCCCATAAAGGTACCGTCCAGCAAAAACTGCTCGAAATGCATTATGCCTGGTTTGGAAGAACTCGATACCGCGCAACACGTACTCTATGCCGGGAATAAAGTCTGTGAACAGGTTATCTACAGTCGGCAACAGTGACGTCCAGGGTTTTTTGTCTATGTCGATAAGGAGAACGACCCCCTTCTTGCTATCACCTGTGGGGCTGAATCTATCTCCTTGATGCTCCATAATCATTCTGCCTAGATTCAGTCCCAATCGCCGAGCGTCTTCGTCTTGTGTGAGTGGGGTGGTTTGTCCAAGTTCGGTAGCTAGTGCCTGAGCAATCTCTGGAAGGCTTCGATGCTCCTGAACGGAAACGTAGGCGCAAAGCCATTCCTGTTCAGCAAAACGTCTTTGCAGCTCTTTCAGCAGAGCGGTCTTGCCATAACCTGCCGGCGCGTCCACAAGGTGGTAGGGTGGCGCCGAAGCAGACATGATTTGTGCAAGTTCATCTTCGCGATTGATGAAGGGGAGAAACGGCAGAGGGGGAGCTTCCGGCTCTCTAACCTCAACAAGCCCGTCTGGGGCAGGCTGACGGGTTTCAAGGGCTTGCTTCTCGCTGTAATCACGTAGCAGGAGCATCAAATCCGCTCGAACACGACGCTCGAAATCCTCTTCGGTTTCATAGGATTGGGGTAATCCGGGGTGTGCGCCAGCGGTCTGGAACTCGTCAAAAAACTCTTGAACGCGTTGGAGTTGAATCGCGTCTATGTTTACTGGTATCCGGCGCGTGCAACGATAGAAGAGAATTTGAGGGCGTCCTGTCTCCTGCCAGGCTTGGTACGCTTGCGTAAACTCCTCTTCTGTACCTGAAAGGAATGGTTCGCCTGTCACTGGATGAGTTTCCCCAGGCGGCGTGCCAAAGTGCGTCCAAAGGATGCCAACAAAGACATCCCATTCCTCTAGGGGTAGCTGATCGGAGACGACTTTTTGAGGGCGACCCATACGGGGGGAAACGTGAGTGCGCCAATCAAGCAGCTCGAGCGTTAGCCCTAAGCGGTCGGCCTCTATGCGGTTGATCTCGTCGATGACTTGCTTCAGGCGATCTCGCTCTTTGGCTACATCGCTGGGGGAGGCTACAAAGATGCGTAGTTTGGTGTATTGGTTTTTTCCGTTTTGCGCCGGTGTTGCTGGCGACGATCTAGAACCAGACTTGGGCATATCTCTCCTCTCGCTCAATCTAGGGGCCTTCTAATACCGACCAACAGCATGGAGAGCGCTGGTGAGGAAGGCTGGATGGTAGTTAGAGGCACTTTCGGGCAGTCGTCACATCCTGTTCGCGATTTTGCATTCCCAGACCGAGCAGGTCGAATGCTGGGAAACGAGATCGAACCAGATAGATTATATACCAAACGATATGCAGTGCAAATTCAGCTGGCGGTGTGTCTTGCATTGCAAGGAGCTTTCACTTGCAACTTCCTCTCACTCTGGGTACAATGTACGTACCACCCGATAGGAGGCGACGATGAGTGCAAGCAGCGAGCGCGGCATGCTCTACCTGGGTAACACGTACGATCTGAAAAAGGGCCAGATCACCAAAGACCCCATCCTCTACAAAGCCCGTCACCTCACGACCCACGGCATCATCCTTGGCATGACCGGCTCCGGCAAGACGGGCCTGGGCATCATCCTGCTGGAAGAGATCCTGCTGCAAGGCCTGCCCGTCCTGATCCTCGACCCCAAGGGCGACATCGCCAACCTGCTGTTGACCTTCCCCGAACTGCGCCCGGAGGATTTTCAGCCGTGGGTGGATGTGGAGGGCGCGCGGCGCAAGGGGGTGAGCGTCGAGGCGTATGCCGCCAAAGAGGCCGAAAAGTGGCGGGAGGGATTAGCAGGGTCGGGTATCACCGGCGAGCGCATCGCGCAGTTGCGCCAGGCAGCGCAGCTTACCATCTTTACCCCGGGCTCTGAGGCCGGGCAGCCGGTGGACGTGCTGCACTTTTTCGATACGCCTGACCTGGATTGGGAGGAGCACGAGGAACCGCTGCGGGAGCGCATCGGCGGCATCGTCTCGGCGCTCCTGGGCCTGGTGGGCGTCGAGGCCGACCCATTGCAAAGCCCCGAGCACATCTTGCTGGCGCGCATCATCGAGCACGCCTGGCGCGCCGGCGATCAGGTTGACCTGCCGGTGCTGATCCGCCTGCTGCAAAAGCCGCCCTTCAAACAGGTGGGTGTTTTCGAGTTGGAGACCTTTTTTCCCGAGAAGGATCGTTTTGCGTTGGCGCGGACGCTCAACAATCTCATCGCCGCACCGGGCTTTGAGGAGTGGCAGGAGGGGGTTCCGCTGGACGTGGAAACGCTGCTCTTCACCAAGGATGGTCGTCCCCGCGCCTCCATCTTTTACATGGCGCACCTCGACGACGCTCAGCGCCTCTTCTTCATCACCTTGTTCCTCGAATCCGTGCGCGATTGGGTGCGCGCCCAATCCGGCACCACGGATCTGCGGGCGCTGCTCTACTTTGACGAGGTGTTTGGCTTCTTTCCGCCATATCCCAAGAACCCACCCACCAAGACGCCGCTGCTGGCGTTGATCAAGCAGGGACGCGCCGCGGGCCTGGGCGTCGTGCTGGCCACGCAGAACCCGGCCGACCTGGATTACAAGGGGCTGACCAATGCCGGGACGTGGGCGGTCGGCGCGCTGCGGGCCGAGCGTGACAAGGAGCGTGTGCTGGAGGGCCTCGAGGGCGCTATCACCGAGGCCGGGACGGCGGTGGATCGACGCGCTCTCGATGACGCGCTTGGGTCACTCAAGCCGCGCGTCTTTCTGATCCACGATATCCACGAGGGCGCACCGGTCTTTTTCCACACCCGCTGGGCGATGTCTTACCTGTGCGGCCCGCTGACCCGCAAGCAAGTGCGCGAGCTGACCGCCGCCGAGCATGCTCCAGCGCCTGTTGTGCCTGAAGGGGTTGCCGTGGCAGCGGCGGTGGCCGAGGAGCGTCCGCCGGAGGCCGTGCCCGAGGGGCTGAGCGCGACGTCGCCCACGCTGCCGCCGGACGTTCCGCAGGTCTTTTTGCCGCCCACCACGACCTTCGAGCAGGCACTGCGGGCACACGAGGAGCAGACAAAGCGGTCGGTGCTGGCAAAGGATCAGGACCTGGTCTATGTGCCGAGGCTGTTGGCGCTTGGGGCGGTGCGCTTACTGGATCGCAAGCGCGACGTGGATCATCAAGAGTCTGTGGCGCGGCTGATACCGGTCTTGGAAGGCAGCGTGGGGGTGGACTGGGAAGAGGGAGAGGCGCAGGTGAGCCGGGACGATCTGCTCTCCAAGCCGATGGGCGAAGGGCTCTACGAGCCGGTGCCTGCAGAGTTGGCCCGCTCGCGTGATCTGAAGGACCTATCGAAGGATTTCTCCGATTACCTCTACTACAATACGTCTGTCAACATTCTGTACAACCCGGCGCTCGGTCTGTATGGCGGGGTGGGGGAGACCAACCGTGACTTTCGGGTGCGCTGTGGGGAGGAGGCGCAGGAGCAGCGCGACGTCGAGTTGAAAAAGGCGCGCGCCGCTTTTGACAAAAAGATCGCAGCCGTGAACAAGAAATTACGCGGCGAGCAGCGGGAGTTGAAAACGGACGAGGCCGATCTAGCGGCGCGGAAGCGGGACGAGGTGCTCGGAATAGGCGAGTCGGCGATCAATCTGCTCGCCGGGAGGCGTGCCTCGTCGGCGCTCTCCAAGGCCAGCCGCAAGCGCACGATGACCCAGAAGGCAAAGGCCGACGTGGAGGAGTCGATCGAGGCTATCGAGGATCTGGAGGGGCAGTTGCAGGCGCTGGAGGCGGAGTGGGAGGATCAGGCCGCCGAGATCAAGGACGCCTGGGCCGACAAGCTGGAGGAGATCGAAGAGTTCGAGGTCAAACCGCGCCGCACCGACGTGGCGGTCGAGTTCTGTGGCCTGGCCTGGACGCCGGTCTGGCGGGTGACGCTGGAGGAGGGTCGCCAGGTAGATCTCGCCGCCCGCGAGTAGCGCGGTTTGGAAAATCGCGGCTGCTTTGGAGTGTTACATGCAGGATCTCCAATTGCTGCAAAAGGCGCAGCGCCAGGCCAGGTTGCTGGAGGCCAGTGCTCGCGTCAGCCGCAGTATCACCTCCATCCTCAACCTGGAGCAGTTGTTGAGCGCCACCGTCGATGCCATCTGCGACGAGTTTGGCTTCTACTACGCCGGTGTGTTTCTGCTGGGCGGATCGGATTCCGACTCGGCGTCAGCCGAGTCGGCCTTGGCGTCAGCCAAGTCGGCATGGGCCATATTGCGCGCCGGTCGCGGCGAGGCGGGGGCAGCGATGGTGGCCGAGGGGCACAAGTTGCAGGTTGGGGGCGATTCGATGGTCGGCGTTGCCATCGCGCAGCGCCAGGCGCTCATCTCGCCGGACGTAGGCGAGGAGCCGGCCTATTTCCAGAACCCTCACCTGCCCGATACCCGCTCCGAGATGGCGTTGCCGCTGCTCCTGGGCACTGCGGACGGAGGCGTCCGCGCCATCGGCGCGCTGACGGTGCAGTCCACCGAAGAGTCTGCCTTCGGCGGCGACGACATCGCCGCCCTGCAGATCGTGGCCGACCAACTGGCGGCGGCCATCGGCAACGCGCGCGCACTGGCCGACCTGGAAAAGACCCACCTGGAGTTGGCGCGGACGCGGACCTACGAGGCGATTGCCAACGCCACCGGCGAGGCGATCCACTGGGTGGGCAACAAGGCCGCGCCCATCCCCGGCAGCGTGGCCCGTGTCACCGAGGACATCGTCCGCTATCTGTGCCTGGCCAACGCGCTGCTGGTCGAGGCCCCGCCCGAGCTGCGCGAGCACGCGTTTGCCCGCTCGCTGGCCCAGGCCGCCGGGGAGATGGAGGAGCGAGGCTTTCGCCTGGACGAGGTGCAGGCGGAGCTGGAGGCCCAGTCGCTGAAGCGCTTGCGCCGCCTGCTGAGCTTTGAATCGATCTACGAGGACCTGCAGATCGTCGACAAGAGCGCGCGCGCTATCCTGAACATCAAAGAAGACCTCATCGGCCCGGCCCGCCAGCACAAGGACGAGATCGTCCACCTGCCTGAATTATTGGAGGAGACCGTCGCCTCGACGGGGATTCCGGAGGAGGTCGTGCGCACGCTGTTCGCCCCCGACCTGCTTCCCGTGCGGGCCGACCCATTCCAATTGAGCCGCGTTTTTATCAACCTGTTCAGGAACGCGATGGAGGCGATGGAGGGGGTTGAAGATAAGAAGCTGTTCGTTTGGGCGCGGCTGGCCGACGAGCCGGGCTACGTCGTGGTCGACGTGATCGACAGTGGGGTCGGCATCCCGCCCGAGTCCATCGACAAGGTATGGATGGCGTTCTACACGACCAAGGGGGATCGCGGCGGGACGGGGTTAGGGCTTCCGGCCTGCGCGCAGATCATCGGCCAGTTGGACGGTTGGATCACCTTGGAGAGCGAGGTCGGCCTGGGCACGACGTTTAGCGTGTTCCTGCCGGCTGCGGAGGAGGACGATGTTTGATTCCCTGCTTGGATGGATTGCCGAAAGGCTCAGGTCTACGATCGGCGGCGCGACTGAGCCTACGGCTTCTCTCTCACCCAAGGTGCTGGTGATCAACTTCGACCCTGTCGTGCGCTCGGAGGGGGATCGACGGCTGCACGAGGTGCTGGGGTGGAACGACCCGCGCGCGTTGACGGACGGATACGTCGCCGATCTCGAAGCGTGCAGCAAGGGGTACGTGCGCTACGAGGTCGTGGAGTGGCGGGACGTCGATGCCTACCCCGTGAAGGCGGACGGGTTCCGCTACACGGAGGACGAGTTCCTGCGCTGCTGGCGGGCGCGCGAGGGGTTCCACGAACCCGACCGCGTCGATTATCACGCGATCCTGTCCGACTTTGGGATTCCCGAGAGGGTCGAGCGGGGCGAGATCGACGAGGTGTGGCTGTGGGCCTTTCCCTACTCCGGTTTCTGGGAGTCCACGATGGCCGGTCGCCGGGCTTACTTTTGCAACGCGCCGCCTCTGGGGGGAGTCGAGACGTCGCGCCCTTTTCTGATTATGGGGTTCAACTACGAGCGGGGCATCGGCGAGATGTTGGAGGATTTTGGGCACCGCGTCGAATCCATCTTGAGGCATACCTATGGTTCGTGGGAGCCCAAGGAAACGCACGCCTGGAACCGGTTCACCCTGTACGATCGCGTTGCTCCCGGCAGGGCGGCCTGCGGCAACGTGCACTTTGCGCCTAACAGCGAGCGGGATTACGACTGGGGCAACGAGCGGCTCGTGTGGAGCACGTGCGACGCCTGGTTGAACTATCCCGATCTCACGGGAGAACCTCGGCAGGTGAACTGCCAGGAATGGGGTGGGGGAGATATACGCGCCCACCATCGTTGGTGGCTGCGCCATCTTCCGTCTGCGTCCGGTCGCACGGATGGCAGGCTGAACAACTGGTGGACCTATGCGGTCGATTTCGATCGCTTCCCGGAAAGCCGGGAGGGCTGGTCACTTATCACATGGTTGGAGAAAAGGCTATGACCGGTGAAATCAAACTCTTGTTGGTAGACGACGAGGAATTGGTGCTGCGCAGTATGGAAAAGACGCTGCTGCGGGCCGGCTTTGACGTCGAGACGGCCGGGAATGCGATTGCTGGCCTGGCTTTGTTCGAGTCGACCTTGGACGGCGGCGAGCCGTTTGATCTCGCCATCCTGGATTTGAACATGCCCGGTCTTGATGGGCGGAATGACGCCGACGCCGGTCTCGAGTTGTTGAGTGTGATGGTCAAGGCTGACGCCGATCTGCCCATCATCATCCTCACCGCTTTCGACGAGGTGGCCCGCGCCAAGGAGGCCGTCGCACGCGGCGCGCGCGCCTATTTCGTCAAGGGGCGGGAGGCCGGGCTGGTTGATCTTGTGAACGACATCATCGAGGGCTGAACCTTGCGAAGGTTGCAACCTTCGAAAGGTTTGGTGAACCGTATCATCGAGAGCTAAAGGAGATAGTTATGCCAAGCAATATTTCTCTGGCCGAACGACGCGCTGCCTTGCTGCACGCTGCGGCCAAGGTGGGACACAACGTCACTTCGATTCTGGACACCGGCCGGCTCCTGGAGCAGACGGTCGATATCATCTGTGACGAGTTTGGCTTTTACTACGCCGGCGTGTTCCTGATCGACGAGGCCGATTCCGAGGCCGGGCGCCGGTGGGTGGTGCTGCGCGCCGGTCGCGGCGATGCGGGGGCGGCGATGGTCGCCGAGAGGTACAAGCTGGAGGTCAACGGGCGCTCCATGATCGGCGCGGCGACCGGGATGGGCAGCGCGATCATCGCCCTGGACGTGGGCGAGGAGCCGGTGCACTTCAAGAATCCGCACCTGCCCGATACCCGCTCCGAGATGGCGCTCCCGCTGATCGTGGGCGAAAGGACGATTGGCGCGCTGACGGTGCAGTCGACCGAGGAGGCGGCCTTCAGCGACGACGACATCACCGCACTGCAGGCAATGGCCGATCAACTGGCGATCGCGATCAACAACGCGCGGCTCTACAGCCAGAACCGGCAGCTATTGGCGCGGGCCAGGCGGCGCACGCGCCTTCTGGAGGCGGCGGCCGAGGTCGGGCGCGAGACTGCCTCCATTCTCGATCTGGACGAGCTGCTGGCCAGGATGGTCGATATCATCTGCGATGCGTATGGCTTTTACTACGCCGGCGTGTTCCTGGTCGAGCCCGATGCGGAGGACCCGGATCGACAATGGGCCGTGCTGCGCGCCGGCCGCGGCGAGATGGGCGCGGCGATGGTGGCCGAGGGGCACAAGCTGGAAGTGGGGGGGCATTCGATGATCGGTGCGGCGGCCGGGATGCAGGGCGCGCTCATCGCGCTCGACGTGGGCGATGAGCCGGAGCATTTCAAGAACCCGCACCTGCCCGATACCCGCTCCGAGATGGCGTTGCCCCTGGTCGTGGGGAATGCAAACGGAGGCGTCCGCCTCCTCGGCGCGGTGACGGTGCAATCGACCGAGGAGGGTGCTTTCAGCGACGACGACATCACCTCCCTGCAGGCCATGGCCAATCACCTGGCGGTGGCGATCCGCAATGCCCAGTTGCTCAAGGAGCTGGAGGCGGCCCACGCGGAGCTAGTGCGCACCAAGACCTACGAGGCGCTGGCCACTGCCACGCTGGAGGCCATTCACTGGATCGGCAACAAGGCGCTGCCGATCACGGCGGGGGTCGAGCGTTTGCTAGAAGACCTGGACCGCCTGCCGCCCACCGAGCCCGAGCGGCTGGAATCGATGCGCGAGGATTTGGAGATGATCGCCGATAGCGCGGCTCTCATCGTCTCCGTGCAGGAGCACCTGATCGGCCCGGCGCGCGAGGAGCAGCCGCGCCCAGGCTTAGCCGAGGACGTGGTGAAGGACGCGGCGGTGGCGACGGTGATCCCCGTGGAAATGGTCAGCTACACCGTCGCGCCCGACCTGCCGCTGGTGCGGGCGGATACCACGCAGTTGGGGCGGGTGTTCGGCTACGTGCTGCAGAACGCCGTGGAGGCGGTGGAGGGAGCCGACGAAAAGCGCATCACGGTCGAGGTCACTCCTGTGGACGATTTCGTCGTTATCCGCATCGCCGATACCGGCCCCGGCATCCCTGAGGAAGACCTGGACAAGATATGGGCCGCCTTCTACACCACCAAGGGGGCGCAGCACGCCGGGTTGGGGCTTTCCGCCGCGTTGCGCATCCTCAAGCAGATCGAGGGGCAGATCACGGCGGCCAACGCGCCCTCGGGCTCACCCGAGGGCGGGGCGGTGTTCGAGGTGCTGGTGCCCGTCTACGACGGCCCGCTTCCCGAGGCCACGTTGCCGTCCAAGAAAAAGGTGCTCCTCATCGACGACGACGATGCCTGGAGCCGCTTTGCCACGGCGGCGCTGAAGGACGCGGGCAACAAGGTCACCCGCTCCGCCGACGGGCGGGTCGAGCTGAAGCCGTTTGACCTGATCCTGATGGACGCGGTGCTGGAGCGTGCCGATAGCCGCGCGGTGTTGGAGCAGGTAGCCGCCGAGGGCGCGGGTGCCAAGACGCTGGTGGTGGCCTCCGGCCTGCGGGTGGAGGAGGCGATGGCGCTGATCCATCTCGGCGCGAAGGACGTGGTCCTCAAGCCCTATACGGCGGCGGCGCTGGCCGAGATCGTGGGGTGAGGGTTTCCGGGTGGTAGAATATAGTCCGTTTATTGGCCAGTAGGCCGATAAACGGGGAGTTGGGCGGCATAGGTGAGTCATCACATGACGATTGATACGATTCTCCAACTGATGTCCAGCAAAGACCCTGCCTTGGCATCTGAGTTTGCGCATTGGCGCGCAGAATCTGATCAGTTTAGAACATTCTCAAAGAACTACGAGCCCAAGATCAAAAGTAAGATTCAAGGGATAAAAACCATTGACAATCTTGCAGGTGTTCAGTTTGAGCTTGAAATGGCCTATCTTATGCTCAAGGATGATCGCTTTTCGGTTGAGTATGAGCCGTTCGGCAGTGAAGGTGGCCCTGATTTCGCTGTCACTTACAAGCCCGACAGCACAGACTTTTATCTGGAAGCAACACGAATTCTAGAGAGTGATTTTCACCCTCAAACACGATTTGAGAAGTGGAAAAGCGATGTGCTAAGACAAGCCCGTCTCGAAACTTCCACGCTCGCATGTTGCGTGTATGTTGCCGAGGCCAACGACTTGCTGAGGATGCAGGACCGTTGGGAAGCAAACATAGAGTTGTTAAATCGCTTGATAGAGTACCGCGAGGCCATAGTTGCCCACATCATCAATACTGCTTGTTCATTGGAGGATCGCATTGGTATTGGTGTAACAGAACTTCACTCGGTCCCGAACTTCGAGCGGGGCGAGATTCGGCTGGAGTACCATAAGCCTGCCGATAACATAGCCAGTACTTTGGATTGCTATTTTGGACAACATCCGATTTTCAAACAAGGGAACGAATATCGCCAGTTCGAGAGGAAATGGGGAAAGATCGGGAAACAGATGGTCTGTGGGAAGGTCAATGTATTAGCAATTGACACCAATAGTAAAGCACACAATGTTTTTGCCTTGAGGAGCTTCATTGTAGATGATATCAACAAGCGGGCAGCGCAAGGTAACCTTCAGCGAGAGCAGTTATGGAGTGGAGTGCTTTTCAGAGGAGCCTTTGTGCCCGTTGGATCTAATGAGCCCAATTACTTGTGGTTCTCCACAAAGGCCTGTGATTATCCAAT
>CAZWPV010000024.1:0-2466 GCA_964635485.1 uncultured Anaerolineales bacterium | reverse complement strand
AATCCCTGAGACAATCAGAAAAGCTCTGCGGGAACTCAGCTAGTCTGTGGTGGTCGATTAGAGAAGGCAAGTTCAAGTGTGAACAAATCACAGTGAGTTTGTATCGGATGCCGCCCAACAACGGCTTGCACCCGACGCGGCTATCACCGCTCGAAATCGGCGGCCACACGCGCTTTGTAGTCGATCTTGCGGCGGAGGCTCTTTCACGAGACCCGCCGCGCGGGTGAAGCCAACCGTTGGGCGTCACTAAGATCCTTGCACCGTTTTTTCTTTGGGGTTACAGGAGTCGCTGCAAGGCATATCTAGGAGAGGCTTGGCGCAGGTGAAAGTGTTCATCTCGTACTCGTCGGCCGACCGTACCGAGGCGCTGGTGGTGCGCCGTCTGCTGACTAGCCGCGGCTGCACGGTCTGGCTGGATGTCTTCGACATTCGGGTTGGCGCGGACCTCAAGCGGGAGCTGGGCGAGGGGATCGGCAACGCTGACGTGCTCTGCCTACTGCTGTCGCCGACCGCAGTGGCCTCGCCGTGGGTCGCCGAGGAGATCGCTCGGGGCCAGGAGCACGAGGCCAGACGCGGCATGCGTCTGCTGGCGGTTTTGCTGCGACCCTGCCGGCCTCCGGAAAGCCTGCTGGGCCGGGTGATGCTAGATGCGACCGCCGGTGTCGCTTCACCCGAGGTGAGTGCCCGCCTGGCGCGGGCGGTGCTCGGTGCCGAGGCCGTCGGTGACATGGAGATCGACACGGCGATGCAGGAAGCGCTGCAGGCGAGACAGAACGAGATGGAGGCAGCGCTCGTCCTCCCGGAGCTTGCCGCGCAACTCGACGCCGTGCGCGGCGTGCCGATTTGCAAGCTAGAAATCTCCTTTCGCCAGGAAGCGCTCCCTCCCGGCAAGGTGCTGGCCGTTTCGTTCACCTTCGACACGCTCTTCTCGCAGCCGAAGTGGTTCCTCTTCGCTCACTACCGCGAGGGGCGGACGTGGCCGCGGTGGATGAAGACGATGCACGAGCGCGATCACCACGAGATCCGCAGTGACGGCAAGCGCATCGATGGCCGTTTTGAGTGGTTCGATCACATCCGCGTGCTCGACCCCCAGTATGATGGGACCGACCTGCGCGATCTGCCGGCAACATTCGACCTCGAACTGAGTGGCGAATCTTGGCAACCGGGTGGGTCAATCGCGACGTATGCCGGCGGCCCCACGGTACCGCACCTTCAGCAGACTATGGAGATACCGGCGCTGGAAAAGCTCCTGGAGAAGCGCGCGTCGTTCACCGTCGCTCTACTCGGTGACGAAGAGGGATCGCAGGAGGATGTCCCCCTCGAAGAGAACGATCTCGACCTGAGAGTCGTTGGCATGATGGACGACCGCTCTGTCACCCTCTTCCGCAGCGCACACAGCCCCGTGGAGCGGGCAGTCCTGCGTGGGACATTCCTGCAGAATCGCCAGTTGGCGATTGAGCGCGAAGCGATCCTCGGCCTGTATCGGCGCCCGCACGAGCTTGCGGCCGAGGAACGCTTGCGTCGTCGGCAGGCGGCATTTGCGCTGCTGGACAAACCCGAGGCGGACCTCTCGCCCGAAGAACGCCGTGTGGTCGGCCTCCTGCACTACGGGCGGGCCCGTCTCGAGATGTTCCGCGTCTTCGGTTCGGCGCCTCCGCCTGGCCCAGCGCGGGAGCAGCTGCACCGCTTGGCCCTCGGCGAATGCATGGCGGTGTGTCGCATCCTTGGCCCGCTCGCGGCGGCGGACCCGCGTATCGATGACGTGAGGATGACCTTTTGGGCAGCCAGCAGCCTGGCGCACTACTACCTGAAGGGTCGCGCCGCGGATCGGGCGGTCCCGTACGCTGAGGCCGCTGTGGACTTTGTTCAGGAGGCCGCCCTCAGGGATCCCGATGAGCCCGAGTACCAGCGGTGGCGTGCCAGCGGAATGGCGCTTCTTGCCGAGGCACAGGCGACAGCCGGCGATCACGAGGCCGCGATGGGGAGCCTTGATGTGTCCATCGAGATCTTGCGGATGTTGCAACAGGAGCTTCCCTTGGCCGGACGGCGTCGCGACCTCCGAGAAGCACTCGAATCGGCGGTGAAGGTGTCCGAACGGTGGACGGCAGCATCGTCAACCAAGCGTCAGCGATGGCTCGAGTTGGCGAATTCGCTCGCGTGAGGATGCTTGTCCCGAACGCCCCAGTTGTAGCCGCGCTTTGCACGCGCGCGAAGGTCTAGCCAGAGGTATTCACGATGCCCAAGACGGCGGTTATTCCAGAAGCCGGGTTTCTCCGAAAAACCCGGCTTCTCTCGTCACAGTCCTAACCGCCGCCTGCACTCTTCCAGGATCGTCGTCGTGCGGCTGGCCCCCACGCGGGTCACGCCCAAGGCACGCACCTCCAACAGCCGGTCCAGCGTGCGCACGCCGCCGGCGGCCTTGACCTGCACGTGGGCTGGGCTGTGCTTGCGCATCAGAATCAGATC
>CAZWPV010000023.1:0-13249 GCA_964635485.1 uncultured Anaerolineales bacterium | reverse complement strand
TCGAGTACGAGCAGGGCAAGGCGGCCCACGTCGTCACCGCCAAGTGCCACGGCTGCGGTGGCTGCGTGGCCGAGTGTCCACACAACGCCATCACCCAGATGCACTTTACCGACGCGCAAATCCTGGCCCAGATCCGCGCCCTGCTGGCCAAGAATCCCGAGGAAAAGATACTGGCCTTCCGCTGTAACTGGTGCTCTTATCCAGGTGCCGACCTGGCCGGGACCAGCCACTTTGATTACTCCTCCAACGAGCGTGGCATGCGTGTGATGTGTGTCGCGCGTATGGATGCCGACTTTTTCTACGAGGCTTTTCGTCTGGGCGCAGGAGCGGTGCTCTTCTCCGGCTGCCACCCGCAGGACTGTCACTATATCACCGGGCAGCCCGTCGGCGCCAAACGCGCCGAGCGGCTGCTCAAGCAGTTCGAAAGAATGGGCATGACGCCAGGCCGGTTCCGCGTCGAGTGGGTCAGCGCCGCAGAGGGCGACAAGTACGCCCGCGTCGTCAACGAGATGCAAGAGCTGCTCGATTCGATTCCCAAGGAGAAATTACTGGAAGAGATCGAGGGCATGAAGCCAGAGATGGAGAAGCGGGCTCGCCGGATGAAGGAACCGCCGCAGGTCGAGGAGGCGCTCGAGTTCGCGGATCGCATGGTGGAGGCGATGCTGAAGGCGGAGGTGGTAGAGTGAGCCACAGTGAACCGACGCCTGAATCTTTCGCCGACCAGGTTCGTAATGCCCCCGGCGGCGAGAAACTGGATCTCTGCTACTCGTGCGGAACCTGCACGGCCGCCTGTCCCATCCAATGGGTAGAAGAGGCGTACAATCCGCGCCGCATCTTGAAGATGGTGATGATGGGAATGAAGGAGCAGGTACTGTCCAGCCCGGTCGTCTGGCTCTGCTCGGCCTGCGATTTGTGCTATCGGCGCTGTCCCCAGGGGGTGCACATCTCGGACATCATGAAGGCGATCCGGGGTATCGCCGCCCAAGAGGGATACGAGCCGGTGAGAGCAATCGCCCAGGTGGACGAACGGGCGTGCTCTGGCTGCGGCATGTGTGTCCAGGCCTGCCCCTATCAGGCCATCGAGTTGACGCCCAGATGGGTGACGATACAGCAGGTGATGAGACAGCGAAGGGCTTTGCCCAAGGTGGACAAGTTCCTGTGTCAAGGGTGTGGTGCCTGCACTGTTACCTGCCCGGTCTCCGCTATCGGCGTGGCTGGCGTCGAGGACGACACGGTCGTCGTCCAGATCAGAGAGTTCGCACAAGCGATAGGGCCTAACCCTGCAAATTCTCGCACAACAGGCAAAAAAGTTGATGTAGACTCCCCCGCTGAAGGTATTGGTTCCGGTTTGTCCGGGTTAGGAAGGTGAGCCTTGAGCACTATTCAAGCACAGCCGGATTGGGAACCCAGGATCGTGATCTTCCTGTGCGACTGGTGTCTGTATTCCGAGCTTGACCGGGCCGATATCGTCAAGGTTCAGGCGCAGCCCAACGTTCGGATCGTAAAGATCCCTTGCCTGGGTAGGATGGACCCGCTGCACGTATTGATGGCTCTACAGGAAGGCATAGACGGTGTGCTTATAGCCGGTTGCCACCTTGGGGATTGTCACTACAGGCAGGGCAACTTTATGGCAGAAAATAGGGTCAGCGTCCTGCTGCGAGTCCTGGAGGCCGCCGGGGAAAAGGGGAGGGCGAGATTGGCCCACGTCTCGACGGCGGAAAGGGGTGTTCTCCCTCGCCTGGTAGAAGAGGTCAAGGAAGAGGTAAAGGCCCTGGGGCCGATTGGGCTCTTTGCCACGTGATGCGGTCTTTGGTTCGATGAACGAGCAAGGAGATAGAATGAGAGTTACAATCCCGGCTGAGAAGGACGCGCTGAAGGCAGTGCGTGGTTTTCTCAAGCAGCTCCTGGAGGCCAAGGTGGTGGATGCGCTCGTGGTGCCGATGGAGACACCTGCGGGCGCCATCACCCCGGCGCTGGTAGCGGATCCCGGCTTGCTGGACGCGGCCAATCCACTGGCTCCGGTGATGGGGCTTAACACAGCGCGGGTCGTGGGGCGTGTCACGGTCCGCGAGCCGCGCTTGCGTATCGGCGCGGTGCTGCGCCCGTGCGAGCTGCGGGCGCTGGTCGAATTGATCAAGCTCAAGCAGGCCGACCCGGCCGACCTGGTGACTATCGGCTTCGATTGTGCCGGCACGTACGACGTCCCGGACTATGTGGCGAAAACGCAAAAGCGCAAAACCCCCAAAGCGAAGGCCAAACTCTGGCGTGACCTCTACGGCAAGCTGGGCGCTGCCCCGTCGGTCACGGTCCCGGCTTTGCGCGACGCCTGCCAGATGTGCGAGAAGCCTCACGTCGAGGGGGCGGACGTCACGTTCGAGCTCTTTGGCGCGGACATGATCGCTGGCATTCCCGTCACCCTGCCCGACGAGATGGCCGAAACGCTGGGCCTGAGCGCGGTGGAGGGGGAGAACGATGTTAGGGCGGCGATGGTCGAGAGCGTGGTGGCAGAGCGCACGCGCGTGCGCGATGCGCGCTTTGGCGAGATGCGCCAGCGGCTCGAGGGGGAAGGCATCGAAGGGGTTTTGGCTACCTGTGTGCGTTGCCACAACTGCATGACCGTCTGTCCTATTTGCTACTGCAAGACCTGTCTGTTCAAGAGCCCTGCCCTCGACCACGAGCCGGCCCAGTACGTGGAGTGGGCGCAGCGCAAGGGGGCCTACCGGATGCTCGGCGATACGATGCTCTTTCACCTGACCCGGCTCAACCACATGGTATTATCCTGTATCGGCTGTGGGATGTGCACCAGCGCTTGTCCGGCGGACCTGCCCGTAGGGCTCGTGTTCCGCACCATCGGCCAGGATGTCCGGCAACCGTTTGGCTACACGCCCGGCGGCGATGTCGAGGAGCCGCTGCCGCTGATCGCCTTCCGCGAGGATGAGTGGGTGGAATCATCAGTTGGGGAGGAATAGTGATTTGGCCAAGGAAACGTCGTTCACAGATCTGGTAAACGATCTCAGCGGGCAGACCATACAACTGTGTTATCACTGTCACAAGTGCACGGCTGGCTGCCCCTCTGCCTTCGCCATGGAGTATGGCCCTGACCGCATCCTGCGTCTGATCCAATTGGGCCAGCGGGAGCGGCTGCTGAGCAGCCGGGACCCCTGGCTTTGCTTCAGCTGCGAGATGTGCGGCGCGTATTGCCCCAACGATATTGACATCAATGAGGTGATGATCGCGCTCAAGGAAATCGCCGGGGAAGAGGGCTATCGGGTCGAGGACTGCCAGCAGCTGCGCGAGATCCTGGCCGACTATCTGTTGCGGCGGCCGGAGGCGGTGGTCGATGAGCGGCTGTGCGAGGGCGTCGGGCGTCTCAATAATCTCAGCCGGACAATCAGCGCTAGCCACAACATTACGGGCGATGACAACAGCACTCGCTTGATCTGGAGCCAGAACTTGGAGCACATTCCGCCTGGGCTGGATAGCAAACGTGGGGCCGAGACCGTCTATTTCGTCGGCTGTGTGGCCTCTTTCTTCCCCCGTAGCTATGGCGTGCCTCAGGCGTTTGTCTCCGTCCTGGAGGCGGGCGGCGTCGATTTTACCACGCTGGGCGGGAAGGAGTGGTGTTGTGGCTATCCCTTGCTCTCCATGGGCAGGTTGGATGAGGCCAAGACGTTGATCCAGCACAACGTCGCCCAGGTCAAGAAGCTCGGCGCTTCCCGCGTCACCTTCGCCTGCCCTTCGTGCTACCACATGTGGAAGTTCATCTATCCCGATGTCCTGGGCGAAGAACTGGACCTGGAGGTGTTGCACGCCACGGAGCTTTTGGCTGAACTGATCGAACGGGGCGACATCAAGCTAGGGAGTATGGACTTGCGGGTGACCTACCACGATCCGTGCGACCTGGGGCGCAAGAGCGGCGTCTTTGACGCGCCACGCCAGGTCCTGCGCAGCATCCCCGGCGTGACCTTTGTGGAATTGAGCAGTTCCGGCCAGATCTCTGAGTGCTGCGGCGGTGGAGGTAACCTGGAGAGTTTCGATCCCGACGTCCTGTTCGAGGTGTCCGGGCGGCGGGTCGACCGGGCGTGCGAGATAGAGGCGGAAGTGATCACCTCTGCCTGCCAGCAGTGTGAGCGCACGCTGACGTCAGCGGTGCGCCGCCACGAAAAGGCGCGCCAGGCGCGCATGCGGGTGATGGACGTGACGGAACTGGTCTGGAAGGCCATTGGGGAGGCAGGTAACGAGTGACCGCAAAAGAATCTTCTGGGAATGGTAACGTCGGTGCGGTGTTGGTCGTCGGGGCCGGCATTGGCGGTATCCAGGCTTCCCTCGACCTAGCTGAAGCCGGGTTGAAAGTATACCTGTTGGACAAAAGCCCGGCCATCGGCGGGACGATGGCGCAGCTCGATAAGACGTTCCCTACCAACGACTGCTCCATGTGTATTCTCTCGCCCAAGCTGGTCGAGTGCGGACGGCATCTCAATATCGAGGTGATGACCTACGCCGAGTTGGAGAGTGTCGAGGGCGAGCCCGGCAACTTTGTCGCGCGCGTGCGGCAAAAGCCACGCTACGTCGTCGTGGATGAGTGTACCGGCTGTGGCGACTGCGCCGAGGTCTGCCCCATCGTCTGTTCTGACCAGTTTAACGTCGGGCTCTCGGAGCGGCGCGCGGCCTACAAGCTCTACCCGCAGGCGATACCGAACGCGTACGTCATCGAAAAACGCGGCGTGGCCCCCTGCCGGGATGCGTGTCCCACGGGGCAGCGGGCGCAGGGCTACATCGCCCTGATCCGCGAGGGACGCTACGCCGATGCCTACCGCACGATCAAAGAGGACAATCCTTTCCCGGCGGTCTGTGGGCGCGTGTGCAACCACGTGTGCGAGACGGCCTGCTCGCGCGGCAGGGTGGACGAGCCGATCAGCATTATGCGGCTCAAGCGCTTCGTTGCTGACTGGGCCTTCGAGCACCCGGAGGAGGTGGCCGAGGCCTTCAAATCCAAGGTCGAAGTGGAGGCAGTCAAACCGACGGGCAAGAAGGTAGCCATCGTCGGTTCTGGCCCGGCTGGCCTGACGGTGGCGCAAGATCTCAAGCTCGAGGGACACGACGTGACGGTATTTGAGGCGCTGCCGGTGGCCGGCGGGATGATGCGTGTGGGTATTCCCGAGTACCGTTTGCCTGCCGATGTCGTGCAACGCGAGATAGACGAGATTGTCAACCTGGGGGTGGAGCTGAAGCTGAACACGCGCGTGGACGACGTGACGGCGCTCAAAGAGGAGTATGACGCTGTCTTTGTTGGCATCGGCGCCCACGAGGACGTCCAGCTTTCCATCCCCGGCATCGACCTGCCGCAGATGCTTTCGGCGAACGACTTTCTGCGCGAGGTCAACGTGGGGTACTCCCCCGCCTTGATGGGGAAGAAGGTGGTCGTGCTGGGCGGCGGCGACGTGGCCATGGACGCGGCCTGCACGGCGCTGCGCATCGGGACGATGCAGGCGGATGAGCAGGGCGGAGCTCCCCCCGAAGTGCGCGTGGCCTACCGCCGGACCGAGGCGGAGATGCCGGCCCAAGAGACGGAGTATCGTCAGGCGATGGAGGATGGCGTGGTCTTTGACTGGCTGGTGTCGCCGATGGAGGTGGCGGCGGACGAGGAGGGAAACGTCTGCGGGCTGACCTGCTGCCACATGGAGCTGGGCGAGCCAGACGAGAGCGGGCGGCGGCGCCCGGTGCCGGTCAAGGGATCAGAGTTCATGATGGAGGCGGACGTGATCATCTCGGCCATCGGCGCGCGGCCGAACCTGGCGTGCGTGCCGGAGAGCGTGGCGCGGACGCCGAATGGGCGGCAGATCGCGGTGGACCCCGACACGCTGATGACGAGCGTGGAGGGTATCTTTGCCGGCGGGGACGCGGTGACGGGGATGGCGTTTGTGGTGGATGCCATCGGCGCCGGGCACAAGGCCGCGCGGGCGATGGATGCCTACCTGCGGGGTGAACCGATGCCCGGCCCCGAGCCGAAACTGCCGGTGGCAGAGTTGAGCGACGAAGAAATCGCCGCCAGGCAGGCTGCTGGCGAAATCGTGGAAGTGTCGCGAGTCTGCACGCTGGTAGAGGTGGCTGCGGGTGAGCGGGTTCACAGCCTGTGCGAGGTGAGCGGGCTGGTGAGCGAGGAGGAGGCTATCGCCGAGGCACGGCGCTGCCTGCAGTGTGGCGTCTGCTCCGAGTGTAACCAGTGCGTCTATGCCTGCCAGAAACACTGCATCGACCACACCATGCAGGAAGAGATCGTCGAGTTGAACGTGGGTGCGGTGATTCTGGTGCCGGGGCTGGAGACGATGCCGGGTGACGTTCGGCCCGAGCTGGGGTACGGCCGCTGCGCCAACGTGGTCACCAGCATCGAGTTCGAGCGCATGCTCTCGGCCTCCGGCCCCTGGGGCGGCGTGGTGCAGCGTCCCTCGGACGGCAAGCATCCACGCAAGGTGGCCTTCATTCAGTGCGTCGGCTCCCGCGAAACCCTCTCCCAGCCTCCCCCGTCTTGCGGGGGGGGAGGATACTGCTCGTCGGTCTGCTGCATGTACGCGACCAAGGAGGCCATTATCGCCAAGGAGCACGACTCTGATATTGAGTCGGCGATCTTTTATATTGACGTGCGCTCCTTCGGCAAGGGATTCGAGCGCTACATCGAGCGGGCCGAGCAGGATTACGGCGTGCACTACGTGCGCAGCCTGGTCAGCATGGTCACGGAGGTGCCGGAGACAGGCAACCTGCGGCTCAAGTACGCCACGCCTGATGGCGGCAACGTCGAGGAGGAATTCGATCTCGTGGTGCTCTCCGTCGGGATTCGGCCAGCGCAGGATACGCGCGAGTTGGCCGAACGACTGGGGGCCGCCCTCAACGAATACGGTTTCGCCGAGTCGGCCACCCTGCAGCCGACCCGCATGGTCCGCCCGGATGGCTCTACGGTTGACGGCATCTTTGTCGCCGGCGCCTTCAGCGAACCCAAGGACATCCCAGAGACGGTGATCGAGGCTTCCTGTGCGGCGGCGCGGGTTTCTGCGCTGCTGGCCGACGCCCGCGGCACGCTGACGCGAGAGCGGGTCTGGCCGGAGGAGCGGGACGTGAGCGGAGAGCCGCCGCGCGTGGGAGTCTTTATCTGTCACTGTGGCATCAACATCGGTTCGGTGGTGGACGTGCCGGAGGTGGTCGAGTACGCCAGGAACCTGCCCGATGTGGCCTACGCCGAACAGAACCTGTACACCTGCTCGCAGGATACACAGCAGACTATCCGCGAGCGGATCGAGGAGCACGGGCTGAACCGGGTGGTGGTGGCCTCCTGTACCCCGCGTACACACGAGCCGCTGTTCCAGGAGACGATCCGTGCCGCAGGGCTCAACCCCCATCTGTTCCAGATGGCCAACATCCGCGAGCAGGACTCGTGGGTGCATCGAGACGATCCCCAGGTGGCAACGGAGAAGGCGAAAGAGCTGATGGCGATGGCGGTGGCCAAGGCGGCGCAACTGTGTCCTCTCGAACAGGGCGTCTCCGAGGTGAATCACCACGCGCTCGTCATCGGCGGCGGGTTGGCCGGGATGACGGCTGCCCTCGCCATCGCCGACCAGGGGTTCAGCGTGGCCTTGATCGAACGGGAACCCGAACTGGGAGGGAACCTGCGCCACATCTACGTACCCCTGCCCGGTGGCGGCGATCCGCAGGAACTGCTGCGGCGGACCATTGAGGCGGTTTCGGCCAACCCGCGCGTCACGGTGCTGACCGGCGCGCAAGTCGTGGACATGGGCGGGTACGTGGGACAATACCGCACGACGATCCAATTGACGGATGGGCAGCAGGAGGAGGTCGAGCACGGCGTGGTCATCGTGGCGACGGGTGCGCAAGAGATCGAGCCAGAGGAATACCTGTACGGGCAGGATCCGCGCGTCATCACGCAACGCGAGTTGGAAGAACAAATCACAAATCACGAATCACGAATCACGGACTACAAGTCGGTGGTCATGATTCAGTGTGTTGGTTCTCGTGATGACACACACACCTACTGCTCGCGTGTTTGCTGTACCGAGGCGATCAAGAACGCGCTGGCGATCAAAGAGTGCAGTCCTGCTACGGATGTCTATATTCTGTATCGTGACATCCGCACCTTTGGCTTCAAGGAGCGCTACTACCGTCAGGCGCGGGAGAAGGGCGTCGTGTTTCTCCAGTGGGACAAGGACGAGAGGCCGGTCGTCCGCGGCGAGGATGACCACTTGCGCGTGGACGTGACGATCCAGCCGGAGGGAGAGCAAATTACGCTGGATGCGGACCTGGTAGTGCTCAGTGCCGGCATCGAGCCAAACGCCGACACCGTGACGCTGGCCCAGGTGGCCAAGGTGCCGCTGAGCGAGGATGGTTTCTTCCTCGAGGCGCACGTCAAATTGCGACCACTGGACTTTGCCGCGGACGGTGTGTATTTGTGCGGAATAGCTCACTCGCCACGCTTCCTCGAAGAGACCATTGCCCAGGCCTACGGCGCAGCGGTGCACGCGGTCAGCTTGCTCGCCAAGGACGAGCTGGACGCGACGTCTATCGTCGCCTGCGTTGACCCACTGCTGTGCACGGCCTGCGGGCTGTGTGTCGACGTCTGTCCGTACGGCGCCCGCGTGTTGGAACCGGGTGCCCCCTACGCTGAGGTGATCGAGGTGCTGTGTCAGGGATGCGGGGCGTGCGTCGTTGCCTGTCCCAACAAAGCCAGCCAGCAGAAAGGGTTTGGCGTGGGACAGATCTACCAGATGATCGAGGCGATGGCGGTGACGAGCGAGTAACGGCCCCAGAGGAGACGACATGACGGACGATTTCGAACCCAAGATCGTGGCATTTTTATGCAACTGGTGTACGTACACAGGAGCCGATCTGGCGGGTACGTCGCGCATCCAGTATCCGCCCAACGTGCGCATCATCCGGCTGATGTGTTCTGGGGCGGTGGATTCTACCTACGTGCTCAAGCCGCTGCTCGACGGGGTTGACGGCGTGCTCATCGGCGGCTGCCACCCTGGCGACTGCCACTACCAGTCGGGCAACTACAAGGCCCGGCGGCGTGTAGTCGCATTGAAGGAGATCCTCAAAAGCGCCGGTTTCGATGAGGAGCGGGTGTGGCTGCGCTGGATCAGCGCCAGTGAAGGAGGTCGCTTTGCCGAGACGGTGACAGAGATGACCGAGGCATTGAAGAAGAAGGGGCCCAATCCAATGCGCCGGGAGTGGGCTGTGTAGGGATGGTAAATTGGTGACTGGTACATTGGGAGACTGGCATGAGAACACTGATCCCAGTTGACGACAACGATGTGTTAGCAGCTATACGCGGGTTCCTAAAAAGTCTGCTAGAGACCGGAGCGGTGGATTTGCTCCTGGTGCCCGTCGAGACTCAGACCGGTGCTGTCAACCCTATGCTGGTGGCCGACCCTGATCAATTGGATGCAGCCGATCCGCTGGCGCCGGTGATGGGGATCAATGCGGCACGGGCCGTGAGCCGGGTCACGATTCGCGAGCCGCAAGACCGCGATACGCGACCCCGCATCGGCGTGGTGCTGCGTCCATGTGAGTTGCGGGCGCTGATCGAATTGGTCAAACTCAAGCAGGCCAGCCTGGACGACCTGGTGACCATCGGCCTCGATTGCGCTGGCACGTACGACGTCCCGGACTATGCGGCGAAAACGCAAAAGCGCAAGACTCCAAAAACAAAGGCTAGACTCTGGCGCGATCTCTACGACAAGCTGGCTGCCGATCCTGCGGCCTCGAATGCGGCTCTGCGCGATGCCTGTCAGATGTGCGAGAAACCTCACGTCGAGGGGGCGGACATCACGCTCGAGCTCTTCGGTGCGGACCTGAGCGCTGGCATTCCCGTCACCCTGCCCGACGAGATGGCCGAAAAGCTGGGCCTGCGCCCGGCGAAGAAGAAGGGCCCTAGGGCAGGATTTGTCAAGAAGTTGGTAGCGCAACGCAAACGGGTGCGCGACGCGCGCTTTGGCGAGATGCGCCAGCGGCTCGAGGAGGAAGGGATCGAGGGTGTGTTCGCCGCCTGTGTGCGCTGTCACAACTGCATGACCGTCTGCCCCATTTGCTACTGTAAGACATGTCTCTTTCAAAGCGCTCTCTATGATCGCGAGCCGATGCAATACGCAAACTGGGCGCGCAGTAAGGGGGCCAGCCGGCTGCTCGCCGACACGATGCTCTTTCACCTGACCCGGCTCAATCACATGGCCCTGTCCTGTGTCGGCTGTGGGATGTGCACCAGCGGCTGTCCGGCGGACCTGCCGGTTGGGCTCGTGTTCCGCGCCATTGGGCAGCAAGTTCAGGAAGCGTTCGATTACTCACCCGGCCACGATACCGAGGAGCCGCTGCCATTGGTCACCTTCCAGGAAGATGAGTGGATGGAAGTTGGGACAGGATAGGAGCGTATAAAAACACGCGGAGACACTATGAGCAAACGCGGGATAACGCAGAAGAGAGCCAGCGAGCAAGAGATTGTGCTCGAGCGCGCCATGGTGACGCGCCACTACGTGATGACGTGGGACCTTGACCGCTGCGTGGGCTGCCAGATCGGCCCGCTCGTTTGCCCCAAGGATGCCGTTATCCACGTCGAGGGTGAGATCGTCGACGGGCGGCTGGCGAGGAAACCGTCGGTCGATATTGACGCAGAGAAGTGCGTGCTGTGCGGCATGTGCGAGGTCATGTGTCCCAAGAACGCCATCACTCTCACCATCAACGGCGAGCGCGAGAACCCGGTGCAGGCATATGAGGCATTCCCGCATCTTGTCGAATCGACCACGTTCGACAAAGCGCAGTTCGACATGAGACGCAGGCAGTTCGTTATCGATAACTGCCCCACGAACGTCATCAGCTATGACGAGAAAGAGAAAACGCTGGTGGTGGATCAGGAGCACTGCATCCGCTGCCGCCAGTGCGAGGTGGCCAGTGACGGGGCGTTCGAGGTGGTGCAGCCCTGGGAGGGCAAGGTGGAGCTGCGCCGCGAGAAGTGTGTCGAGGGCTGCTTGGCTTGCGCCGACGTCTGTCCCACGCGCGCGCTGCACATCACCGATGAAGGTGAGTTGGTGCTGGCCGACTATTACTGTATCAAGTGCGGGGCCTGTATGCAGGTCTGCCCGATCAAGGCCGATTACGAGGACACCGAAGCCACGTTTGAGTCGCAGGGCGTGACCAAGACGGTCGTCCACCAGCGGCTGACAAATGCCGACGCATTGCCGGTTTTGGTCGAGCGCTGGCGCGTCAAGCACACGCCGGTGCAGAGTGCGGCGTGGATCGAGGCGTTGGGCAAGATGGCCGACGAAAAGGCGGGACAGCGGGAACTGGACAGAAAGCGTGCTCTCAAGCGGCGCGACCTATTAAAGGCACTGGCAGGTGCCAAGGAGTTTTTGGAGGAGGAGTAAGCGTTTCTTGTGCGAGACACGTTTCAGGCTGAAGCGTGTCCCTAGGGCGGGTCGGCGGCGATGCCACTCTCGGCATCGCCGCCGAGTTTTGGCGGGCCTTGCTCATTCGCTCGCGCGGAAGTATAATCTCACAAACCCGTTTTCTCAGAGAAAACGGGTTTGTGGAGGCCATGCCATATCGCAAGTTCGTGTTCCGGGCGGGTGAATACTATCATCTGTACAATCGAGGCAATAACTATCAGGCTATCTTCTTTGAGCGTGAGAACTACCTGTACTTCTTGCGTCAACTACGCAAGTATTTGTGGCCTGAAGCGGTTGAGACTATTGCTTATTGTCTGATGCCCAATCACTATCACTTGCTGGTGCACCTTATGACCGATGACTTGTCGAGGCTGATGCAGCCTTTTGCTCTCTCTTACACCAAGGCCATCAACAAACGTTATGGGCGTGTTGGCTCGTTATTCCAGGGGCGTTTCCGGGCAGTTCGTGTGGATCGCGACGAGTACTTGGTGCATTTGTCGCGGTACATTCATTTGAATCCGGTAATCGCCAAGTTGGTCGAGCAGCCAGGAGATTGGGGGTTTTCCAGTTATAGGGAGTATATCGGCTTGCGGGCGGGCACTCTTCCAAAAGCAGATGCTGTGTTGTTACAGTTCTCCTCGCCAGACGCCTATCGTCAGTTTGTTGCGTCTTGTGTTGAGGATGACAAAAAGATGGTCGAGCGTTTGATGCTGGAGTGAACAAACCCGTTTTCTACCAGAAAACGGGTTTGTGTATTGCAGGGGTAGAGAAATGCGTTTAAGTCACTTGATCCAAGCTGTGCCCATGGTTATGGGCCAGGTCGGCGGCGATGTTGATGTATTCGGTATCGCTACCAATTCACAGCAGGTAGAGCCGGGCGATCTGTTTGTCTCCGTGCCGGGCGTCTACGTGGACGGGCATCGTTTCATCGGCGAGGCGGTCGGCAATGGCGCTGTGGCCATTGTCGGCGAGCTGCCGCCGCAGACCCTGGGTGATGTGCCCTGGGGGGCCTTTACCTACGTGCGTGTGTCGAATGCGCGGAGAGCCTTGGGCTGGCTGTGCGCCGCCTGGCACGGCTTTCCCGCGCGCCAGATGACGCTCGTCGGTGTCACCGGCACCGACGGCAAGACGACCACTGTCAATCTCGTTTACGCCATCATGCGCGCCGCCGGTTTCAATGCCGGGATGATCAGCACCGTCAATGCCCTCATCGGCGAGAAAGAGGTCGATACGGGCTTTCACGTCACCACGCCTGACGCCCCCGACGTTCAACGCTATCTGGCGCAGATGGCCGAGGCCGGGGCGACTCACGCCGTGCTGGAGATCACCTCGCACGGGCTGGCCCAGCATCGCGTGGCCGGCGTCGACTTTGACGTGGCCGTCGTGACCAATATCACCCACGAGCACCTCGACGCCCACGGCTCGCTGGAGGCCTATCAGCAGGCCAAGGCCAGTCTTTTTGAGGGTTTGGCGCGTTCCTTTCGCAAGCCCGGCGTGCCCAAAGTCGCGGTCCTCAACCGTGACGA
This sequence comes from uncultured Anaerolineales bacterium, assembly GCA_964635485.1. Lineage (GTDB taxonomy): Bacteria > Chloroflexota > Anaerolineae > B4-G1 > B4-G1 > JAFGED01. Next base: position 279 of record CAZWPV010000023.1, on the reverse strand, counting down.
TGACTCCTTCCGCTACCTGAGCCCCATTCCCGCCGACCGGCAGATCGCCTATGGGGTGGAGGGAGAGGTGAGTGCTCACGACGTTCAATTTGCGCCCGATGCGACTCGTTTCACACTCGCACTGCCAAGCGGAGATGTGACGGTAGAGACCGCGCTGGTGGGCGGCTTTAACGTGAGCAACATCCTGGCAGCCGCGACGGTCGGCGTGGCGCTGGGTGTTTCTCCCGATGCTATCGTCGCGGGGATCGCGGCTATGACGGGGATTCCGGGCCGGATGGA
>CAZWPV010000022.1:0-13318 GCA_964635485.1 uncultured Anaerolineales bacterium | reverse complement strand
CTGAAATCATCAATATCCAACGGCCTCTCCCGAGCTCGGAGATAAGACGGAGGAAAAGGCGGCACCGGCCCACCGTTGAGTGCCCAGATCCAACTGCCGATGCCCCCCGCCAGTACCGGTAGTCCGAAACCGATGCACAGGCTGCGGGCCAGCCAGCCGTTGGGCAGGTTGCCGAAATAGCCAAAGACGCCGAAAAACGTCAGGTATAGCCCGACGATCACCGCCAGCAACCCTCCGAGGATCAGCAATTGGCCGGTGACCAGGGCAGCAATACCAATAACGGGACACGCGATCAAAACGGCGATAGCGACGCGGTTCTCGATCTTGACCCGGCGAACGGAAACCAGGGTGCTGCGCCGAGTTTCATCCGGCGGAGGTTCGTATCCGCACCGAGGGCAGGAGTGATCCCTCCTGGCCGGTTCATAGATGTGATTGCACTTGCGGCACCTCATCAAGCCGAGCTCCTTTCCCGGGCGAGCACCTCATCCACGCCAGGCAGCGGGCGGACTCCACGAGTCCGCGTGCGCAGGAGCGCGCGGGCGCGGGAGCAATCGAGGGTACAGTCGAGTGGACGAAGCTTGTCCCTAGGGCTGGGGGTCGGAACGATGGAGCTCGAATCAACCCCTTGAAAGCGCAGCAGCCGCACGCCAAACTCGTAGCGCGAGAGGGGTTGCGCCCCGGCGATGTGCAAGACGCCAGTGTAACTGGACTCAGCCAACTCGACCAATGCCGCCGCCAGGCTCTCCACCCAGATGGGACAGCGCACCTCGTCGGTCCACAGGCGCACTCGTTTACCGGCCTGCAGATCGTCTATCATCCACTGCACAGCGCGGGCCACGGTGGGCCGCCAGCCATAGATCAAGGACGTGCGCACGATGACGGCCTCCGCGCCGGAATCGCGCACTGCCTCCTCGGCCAGCGCCTTGCTGCGTCCATAGGGCGTGATCGGGCTGAGGGGATTCTCCTCGACGTAACTGCCTCGCTGGCCGTCAAATACAACGTCGGTGGAAAGGTGGATCAAGCGCGCGCCGACGCTTGCTACAGCGCGGGCAACGTGACGGGTTCCGGCAGCGTTCACGGCGTCAAAGTCGTCGCCCTGACCGGGGTTGAGCGAGGCAGTGTGCACGATCACCTGCGGGCGCACCTCGCCTACGAGCGCCGCCACCGCGGCCTCATCCCGCACGTCGAGCCGACGCCAGTCGGCACCGGGATCGTCCACAGCGTGGGAAAGATACGTGGCTGCCACATCCCAATCGTCTTGAGCCAGCCGCACGATCCAGTTCCCCAGGTAACCGCTGCCGCCGGTCACCAGCAAGCGAGGTTTGGCCATCACTCCTCCAGCACAAACTGGCTCAGCCGCGCCATCGCCTCGCGCACCCGCTCCGTGGGCGCGGTGATGGAGAGCCGCACGTACCCCTCGCCGGCCGCGCCGAAGAACGGGCCGGGCGCGACGGCGACGCCCGTCTGCCGCAGCAGCCCTTGTGCGAATCCCTCCGACGTCCATCCTGCTGGCACCTTCGCCCAGACATAGAGGGCGGCGCGCGGGCGAACCGCCGCCATCCCCACCTCCGTGAGCGTCTCCAAGATGACGTCTACTCGCTCCGCGTAGATCGCGTTGCGCGCGGCCAGCCACTCGGGATCGGCAGCGAGGGCGCGGACGGCGGCCTCCTGCAGCGGGCGAAAGATGCCCGAATCGATGTTCGACTTGACCTGCGCCAGCGCGGATAATGTCTCGGCGTTGCCCACCGCCATGCCAATCCGCCAGCCGGCCATGTTGGCCGTCTTGGAGAGTGAATTGAACTCGACCGCCACCTCCTCAGCGCCGGGCACCTGCAGCAGGCTGGGCGCCACATAGCCGCCGTAGGTCACATCGCAGTAGGGCGCGTCGTGACAGAGGAGAATCGAGTGCTCGCGACAAAAGTCCACCGCGCGCGCGAAAAAGTCCAGGCCTGCGACCGCGCCGGTGGGATTGTTGGGATAGTTGAGCCACATCAGCACCGCCCGGTCGGCTGCGTCGGCGGGGATAGCGTCGAGGTCGGGCAAAAAGTCGTTCTCCGCCAGCAGGGGGAAGGTGACTACCTCCCCGCCTGCCAGGAGCGTGCCCATCGTATAGGGCGCGTAGCCGGGATCGGGCACCAGGACGAGATCGCCGGGATCGAGGCAGGCCAGCGCCAAGTTGACGATACCCTCCTTGGAGCCGATGAGGGGCACGATTTGAGTATCGACGTCGAGTTCCACGCCGAACCGCCGTCCGTAATAGTCGGCCACGACCTGCCGCAGTTCCGGGATGCCGCGATAGCCGGGATAGCCGTGGCTATCGGGCCGGCGCGCCGATTGGTACAGCACCTCAACGACGTCATCCTCCGGCGGCAGGTCGGGGCTGCCGATGTCGAGGCGGATCATGTCCAACCCTTGATCCCGCGCAGAATTTACCTCTGCCGCCCAACGTGCAAACGGGTACGGAGGAAGGTTGGTGAGACGGTTGGCACGTTTCACTACAGGTTCTCCAAAATATGTAGACGCGGATTCCATTCCGCGCGTCGCGCTTTGGAAAGCGCGGCTACCGTATTTGATCCAGGTGATCCAGTAGCGCCGTCAGTCCCAACACGTAGCTCCGCCATCCAAACCCGCTGATCTGCCCCACACACACCGGGGCGACGAGCGACTTGTGGCGGAACTCTTCCCGAGCATAGACGTTCGAGAGATGCACCTCGACCGCGGGCAGGCCTGTGGCGGCGATGGCATCGCGGATGGCGACGCTGGTATGGGTGTAGGCGGCGGGGTTGATCAGTACGCCGTCGGCCCAACCCATCGCCTCCTGGATGGCATCGACCAGCGCGCCCTCTTGGTTCGATTGCAGGATGCGCAGCTCTGCGCCGCGCTCGGCAGCGGCCTCTTGCAGCGCCGCGTCGATCTCGTCCAGCGTCACGCGGCCGTAGGTCTCCGGCTCCCGTCGCCCCAGTAAGTTGAGGTTGGGACCGTGGAGAACAAGAACCTTGGACATACTCGATCCTCCAAGACCTCCGAGGTTTGTGAAAACCTCGGAGGTCTTAAAACTAGAGCTTCAACAACCGCACACTGTAAATATCCTCTAGCGCCTCGATCTCGGCCTGCACCTCCGCCGAGGCGGGTTCGTCCAGCGTGAGCGCCATCAGCGCGTCGCCGCGAGGCTGCAACCGCCCCAGTCCCATGAAGGCGATGTTGATGTCGTGGCGGCCTGTCACCTCCCCCACCTCTCCAATCAGGCCAGGCCGGTCGCGGTGGAAGGCCAGCAATTGGTACCCCTGCATTATGATGTCCATCCAGTACTGATCGACGCGCACGATGAAGGGCTCTCCCCGCATGATCGTGCCCGATAGCACGCGCTCCTTGCCGTTCTCTTCGAAGGAGACCGTTACCAGATTGGCGAAAGGAGCCGCATCCCCCGTCGTTCGCTCCGCCACGCGCAACCCGTGCTCGCGGGCCACCAGGTTGGCGTTGACCGGCGTGATGCGCGATTCGGTGATATCCTGGAACAGCCCCTTGATGAGCAGTGCGCGCAGCAGGCCGGTATCCATATCGGCCAACTGGCCGGCATAGGTGAAATGCACCTCGCCGATTTGCGTATCGGCCAACTGCCTGGCAGCGTGCCCTAGCTTCTCGGCCAGATCGCAAAACGGCAGCAGTTGCGCCTGGGTTTCCGGCGGGATCACGGGCGCGTTGACGGGATGCGCCGCCGGTCGCCCTGCCAGGATGTCCACCACCTGCCGGGCCACGTCGTAGGCAACGGCCACCTGGGCCTCCTTCGTAGAAGCGCCCAGGTGCGGGGTGACCACGACCTTGGAATGGTCGAGCAAGGGGCTTTCGAGAGGCGGCTCGGTGGAGAACACGTCGAGAGCAGCCCCGGCCAGTTGTTCCGCGTCCAACGCCTTGAGCAGGGCATCTTCATCGACGATGCCGCCGCGCGCGCAGTTGATCAGCATGGCCGTGGGCCTGCACAAAGACAGCTCGCGCACGCCGATGAGACCGAGCGTGTCCTCGGTCTTGGGAACGTGAATCGTGATGAAATCGGCCTGCGCCAGCACGTTGTCGAGGTCGAGCATCTCGACGCCCATCTTTTCGGCCAGGTCGCCGGAGATGTAGGGGTCGTAGGCAATCACGCGCATCTCCAAACCCCGCCCGCGACGTGCCACGTGGCGGCCGATGCGCCCCATCCCGACTACGCCCAACGTCTTGCCGGTCACCTCGACGCCCATGAACTTTTTCCGCTCCCACTTATGGGCCGTCAGCGAGGCGTAAGCCTGGGGAACGTTGCGTGCCAGGGCGAACAGAAGCGCGATGGTGTGCTCGGCGGCGGCGATGCTGTTGCCGTCGGGGGCGTTGACCACCAGGATGCCGCGCTGGGTGGCCGCCTCGACGTCGATGTTGTCCACTCCCACGCCCGCACGACCAACAACCTGGAGGCTTTCTGCCGCCTCGATCACGCGGGCGGTCACCTTCGTGCCGCTGCGCACGACCAGCGCGTCATAGTCGCCGATGATGTCCACGAGCTCGTCCTCGCTCAGACCGGTGTTGACGTCCACGTCCATCGCCTGGCTTAGGATATCCAGCCCATCCTGGGCGAGTGAATCAGAGACCAGTACTTTCATTGATGACTCCTCCTTAACTCAATCTGTTGTTTGCTCAGTTTTATTGGAGATGTTCCCGCTGAAAGCGGCTTCAGCTTGATACTGAAGCGCTGCTCCTCCGGCGGGATCAGATACTGCGGCAGCGTGGGCGGGCCACAACTGGCGCCGCCCAGCCCCGATTGCTTGTGATCCAGGTTCAGCGTGATCTCGTCGCGCCTCTGCAGCTCGCAGGTGTGTCGGGCCTTTTCCAGGTCCCGCGTGGTAAAGTGGTGAGCGCTGACCTCCAACAACGAATCACCCACCGCCAACAGGCCCGCGCCGCCAGCGTCCGTCAGCGCGACCCAGCGCACGTCGGTCTTGTTCCCGTTCTCCTGCGGCACGACGTAGGGCACGTACTGCCCGTCCACCGAGCCTGCGTACACGCCCACCTGCGCACCGGCCTTGCGGTCGACGTAGGACTCGTGCGGCCCGCGCCCGTACCAGGTAAACGTTTCATAGCCGCCCGGCAGGGCCATCTGCAGGCCCACGCGCGGCAGGAAGGGGAGCTTCTCCCCCGGCACGACGTGGGTGTCGATCGTCACGTCGCCGCTGCCGTAGATGGTGTAGGTGTATGCGCAGTCGAAACCCTCGGCGCGGTCGGGTGCGCACACACGGGATGTCACCACAATCCGAACGACTTGCGGTCGCACCTGGCTCGCCTCCACCGCACGCACCTGATGCTGCAACCGGTTCAAGCCTGCAGCAAGCCAATCGTCCACCGGCCGTCCCATCCATCCGCCGCGGTCGTTATCGATAGGTGCGCGCCAGACGTTCAGCAGCGGCCCGCGCGCCAGCAGCTCACGTCCCGCGTGCTGCCAGGAGGCGAGCGTACCCGTTTGCCTGTCAAAGATCAGGCTGAAATCCGCGCCACGTAACGAAACGTTTGCCGCCGACTCTGCGAGTTCAAGGGCCGGCATATCGGCGACGCGCAACGCCGGAGCCTGCGGCACATCGAACGGTACCTGGAACTGCTCCCAGGCCACCTCGTGCCCGGCCTCCGCCCAGGAAGAGTCCTGTGCCAGTGTGAAGCTCAACGCGAGCCAGTACTCGGTCCCCGGCTTCAACTCCGGACTGGCGAAAGGCACCTTCACCACGGCGCTGCCGCCAGGCGGGGTGTCTAGCTGCGGCAGATGCCCCTCCTGCAGCACCTCGCCGTCGGCCACCAACCTCCAGGCGACGTCCAGGTGGCTCAGATCGGAGAAGTGGTAGCCGTTGACGACCCTGACTTCCCCTGCGAGCAGGTCGACCGGCTGGAGCTTGACCGGCTGCATGACCTTCTTGCATTCCCACATCGCCGGCTGGATGCTGCGGTCTGAAAAGACCACGCCGTTGAGGCAGAAGGGGCCGTCGTTGGGATCGTCGCCAAAGTCGCCGCCGTAGGCAAACCACTCTTCGCCGCCGGGCGTCACCTGGCGGATGCCCTGGTCGGCCCAGTCCCAGATAAAGCCGCCCTGGAAACGCGCGTACTTCTCGACGGCGTCCCAATACTCGCGCAGATTGCCGCAACTGTTGCCCATCGCGTGGGCGTATTCGCACATGACGAGCGGGCGCGTCTCGCCGGGAATCTGCGCCAGCCTGTCGATCCGGTCGAGCGTCGGGTACATCACGCTGATGACGTCGACGTAGGCAGCGTCCTGCGGCCCCTCGTAATTCCCCCCCCACCCGGTGGCGCTTTCGAGGTGCACCGGCCGGGCAGGATCGTACTCGTGGATCCAGCCGGCCATGGCCGCGTGGTTCGGCCCGCTCCCCGATTCGTTGCCCAGCGACCACACGATGACACTGGGATGATTCTTGTCGCGCTCGACCATGCGCGCGCCCCGCTCGACGAACGCGGCGGCCCAGCTTGGGTCGTTGGCCAGCTTGTCCATCACCGCGTGGGTCTCGAGGTTGGCCTCGTCGATGAGGTAAAGTCCGCATTGATCGCACAGGTCGTACCAGCGCGGATCGTCGGGATAGTGACAGGTGCGCACGGCGTTAAAGTTGAAGCGCTTCATCAACAGGATGTCCTCGACCATCGATTCGACGCTGACGGTGTGGCCGGTATCGGGATCGTGCTCGTGCCGGTTGACGCCCTTGAACAGCACCGGCACGCCGTTGACGTGGATCTGCCCGTCCTTGACCTCGACCTGCCGAAAGCCCACGTTACACCGCTCGACCTCCAGCACCTGTCCCGCCGCGTCCTTGAGCGTGATCAGCAGCGTGTAGAGATGCGGGTGCTCCGCCGACCACTTCTTTGGGTTGGCGACCGCCTGCTCCACATCTACCGCGATTTCACCCCCCGCCTTGACCGCAACCTCCGTCGCTGACTCACTGACCCTTCGGCCGCGAACCTCCGGTTCGCGCTCAGGGCAGGCCCGCTGATTCGCCCTGTCAAGAAGTACAAACTCAAGGGCGTACCCCTCAGCATCTTGCTCTCCATAGTTGCGCACCCTGGCCGTGACCTTGAGCGTCGCGTCCTCGTAAGCCGCGTCCAGTTCCGTCCTGACGAAGAAATCCCGCACGTGGACGGGCGGCGCGGCCCACAGGACCACGTCCCGGTAGATACCGCTCAGCCGCCACATGTCCTGATCCTCCAGGTAGCTGCCGTCGGAGTAGCGGTACACGCGCACGGCCAGCGTGTTTTCGCCGGGACGAACGTAAGGCGTGATGTCGAACTCCGCCGGCAGGCGGCTATCCTGGCTGTACCCTATCTCTCGCCCGTTCACCCACAGGTGAAAGGCCGAATCGACCCCCTCGAAGAGGATGAACACCCGCCGCCCATCCCAGCTCTCCGGGACGGTAAACGCCCGGCGGTAGGAGCCGGTCGGGTTGTCGTCGTCCGGGATGGGTGGGAGAGGATAGTCCTTGGCGATGTGCGGGTTCACGCGCGGGACGCCGTTCTGCGGGAACGCATATCCCCAGTTGATGTAGATGGGCTTGCCGTATCCCTGAAGCTGCCAATTACCCGGCACGGCGATGGTGTCCCACTCGCTGGCGTCGAAATCCTCCCGGTAAAAGCCCTCCGGCGCAGAGGCCGGGTTGGGTGCCCAGTTGAAGCGCCAGTCGCCGTTCAGCAGCTTGAAATAGGGGCTGGCCTCGCGGTCGCCGGCCAGCGCCGTGGGCTCATCGGCGTAGACCACCAGCATGGCGTGCCCGCGCTCCTTGTTGCGTCCGATAACGCTCGGGTTTTGCCAGTCATTGCTCATACTTTCTACTCACTCCGCGCCCAGATCGCGCAGCACCGATCTCACCACGTCGGGTGGGACGTCCTCCACGATCTCCACCGCGCCGATCTCACGCGGCAGCATCCAGCGGAGCGCTCCGCCGCGCTTCTTCTTGTCGTGCGCCATCGCCTCGTAGATGGCGCCGGCTTCGCACGCGGGGCACCTGACCGGGAGCCCCCACGCCGCCAGCACTGCCTCAATCCTATCGGCCAAAGCCAAATCTGCCAAGCCTATTTTAACCGCAATTCGCGCCGCCGCAACCACGCCCACGCTGACCGCATCCCCGTGGCGCATCGCGTAATCGCTCAGCCGCTCCAGACCGTGAGCCGTGGTGTGGCCCAGGTTGAGCACCGCCCGGCGCCCACCCTCGAAGGGGTCCTCTTCTATCACGTCGATCTTGACCCGGATGGAGCGGGCGAGCTGGCGAGCGGTGATAGTCGCTTGATCGGCCTCTAACTCGGCAAACAGATCGGGCGCGCCGATGACGCCGTGTTTGATCACCTCCGCCATCCCGGCGCGCACCTCTTCCTTGGGCAGCGTCTCCAGCACGGCCAGATCGATGAACACCACCACCGGCTGCTTGAACGCGCCGACCAGGTTCTTGCCCTGCGGCAGGTCGACGCCCGTCTTGCCGCCCACGCTGGCGTCCGTCATCGCCAGGAGGGTTGTGGGCACCTGGGCAAAGCGCGCGCCGCGCATGAACGAGGCTGCCGCGAAACCCGCGATGTCCCCGGTGACGCCGCCGCCCAGCGCCAGCACCGTGCCGCTGCGGTCGAGGTCGCCCGCCAGGAACTGGTCGTAGAGCGTGCGGACTGTATCCAGCCGCTTGTGCTGCTCGCCGTCGGGGATGATGCAGGTGAAAGGCTCGAACCCCGCCGCGCGCAGCGACGTCATTACCCGCTCGGCGTAGAGCGGCGCGACGGTGGTGTTGGAGACGACGGCGACACGGATGGCCTCAGACGCGCTCGCCGCACACAGCGTGCGCGTTGCCCGCAACGTGTCGCCAACGCGCGCCAGGATGCCCTCCCCGATGTGAATCGGATACTCGCCGCCCTTCGGTGCACTCAGGGCATCGCCAGGGTGGCTGACCGGCAAGGTGATGACGTGAGAAAGCGCGATCACCCGCTCGGCGACCTCCTCGATCGAGAGGCCGGTGGTCTCGATCTGCCAGGGAATGGCCTGGTAGGCCGCGCGCCGCGCCGCGAGCAACTCGGCGACCCGCGCGCGCGGATCGGGCACGTTGAGCAGCGGGCGGCTGTCGTCGCCGCCCACGCGGCGCAGGATCTCGTCGGGGTCGGCGGTGAGGCAGACGACGGTGCCGCCGCGCATCATCACCCGCCGGTTATCGGGGTCCACCAGTGCCCCGCCGCCGGTCGCGATCACCGACCTCTCCTGCGCGCTGAGATCGGCGCACACCTGCGATTCCATCCGCCGAAACACCGGCTCGCCATCCTCGGCAAAGATGCGCGGGATCGGCTTGCCCACCCGCAACACGATCACGTCGTCCATGTCGACAAAGCGCCAGCCCAGCCGCCGCGCTACCTCCCGCCCGACGGCGGATTTGCCCGTGCCCATAAAGCCGTTGAGGACGATGTTGGTCACCTCTTCATCTCCTCCACGCTATCCCCACCCAATTTCTCAACCAGTGCGTCGGCCAGCACCCAGGCGACCATGGCCTCGCCGACGACGGACGCAGCGGGCACGGCGCACACGTCGGAGCGCTGGTACTGCGTGGCGGCCTCCTCCCCCGTGGCCAGATCGACCGAGCGCAGCGGCGTGACCGTGGTCGGGATGGGCTTCATCGCCGCGCGCACCACGACCGGCTCGCCGTTCGTCATGCCACCCTCGATGCCACCGGCGCGGTTGGAAGCACGGGCGACACGCCGCGTCGCCCCTACTCGCTCAAACTCGTCGTGTACCTGCGTGCCGGGCCGCCGTGCGTTCTCGAGCGCCGGGCCGATCTCCACCCCCTTGACCGCCGGGATACTCATCACCGCCTGGGCCAGCCGCGCGTCGAGCCGCCGGTCCCACTGGACGTGGCTGCCCAATCCCACCGGCACGCCCGTGGCCGCAACGACGAACACGCCGCCCAGCGAGTCGCCCGCCTCGCGCGCCGCGTCGATGGCCTGGCGCATCCCGATTGCGGCGGCCTCGTCGGGGCAGCGCACGTCGCTGGCCTCGGCCAGGGCCCACAGCTCGGGCCACGCCAGGTCGGGCACCTGCGCCGCCACGCCACCGATCTCGGCCACGACGCTACCCACGGCGACGCCGAACTCGGCCAGCAGCAGCTTGGCCAGCGCCCCCACCGCCACCCGCGCCGCCGTCTCCCGCGCGCTGGCCCGCTCAAGGATCGGACGCGCGTCGTCCAGGCCGTACTTGACCATCCCGGCGTAATCGGCGTGGCCGGGGCGGGGAACACTCAGCCTGGGTAAATCGCCCGCGGCCCAGCGCTGGCGCCAGTTGGCCCAATCGCGGTTCTCGATACGCAGGCTGAGGGGCGCGCCTGTCGTTTTGTCGCAAAGCACACCGCCGAGAATATCGACCTTGTCCCGCTCGATCTTCATCCGCCCGCCGCGGCCATAGCCGCCCTGGCGGCGGGCCAGGTCGCGGTCGATGGCCTCGACGTCCACTGCGAGGCCCGCGGGCAGCCCCTCGACGATCACAGTCAGGCAGGGGCCGTGGGATTCACCGGCAGTCAGAAATCTCAACATGGTCATGTCTCCAATCCTAAAGCTGGCCAATCAATCGCTTCAGAGCCACCGCCGATACCGCCTCCACCTCGTCGTGGATGCTCTGCCCGTGCGTGTCCATCGTCACCACGGCGGGAAAGCCCGCGACGCGGATGACCCAAAAGGCCTCCGGCACGCCGAACTCGTCCTTCTTGTGCACCGCCACCACCTCTTTGACCGCGTCAGCGATGAGGGAGGCCGCCCCACCGATGGCGTGGAAGTAGACCGCGCCGTGCTCCCGGCAGGCCTGCAGCGTCCCCGGCCCCATCCCTCCCTTGCCAACGACGCCGCGCAGCCCAAAGTGGGCGATGACCTCCGGCTCGTAGATCTCCTCGCGGATGGAGGTGGTCGGCCCGGCGACGACAAAGTGCCAGCTCCCCCCCTCCTCCCCCCCGCCCTGCGGGGAGGGCTGGAGAGGGGTGAACCGGACGACAGGCCCGCAATGATAGATAACACCTCCCCTGAGCAACCGTCGCAATTCCGCGTACAATGGCCGTTCACTCGCGGGCACCGAGGAGGAGCGGATGAAGGTCTCGACCATGTACTTGTGGGCCGCGTCGCGCCCCGTCACCATCACCCCGGATAGACGCACGGCGTCGCCCACGTGCAGAGCCCGGATACTGTTTTCCGAGATCGGAATGTTCAGGTCCAAGGTGCTCACGTGAACGCCACCTCCCCGTCTTGCACCTCCATACTCGCCCGGCGGCAGGCCCAGCACATAGTGGCGATGCTGACAAAGTAACAGGCCGGCAGTCGGTGATAGGCGCCCACCTTGACCGCCAGAACGGTGGCCTTGCCGCCCAAGCCCATCGGCCCGATGCCCAACTCGTTGCACTCGCGCAGCAGCCGCTCCTCCAGCGCCGCCAACGCCTCCACCGGATTGACGTCGTCCAGCGGGCGGAAGAGCTGCTCCTTGGCGTGCGCGGTGCCCGAACCCCGATCGCCGCCGACGGCGATCCCCAGCACCCCCGGCGGGCACCCCTTCCCCTGCGCCTGATAAACCGCGTCCAGCACGACCCTGCGCACGCCCTCTAGGTCGCGCCCGGCTCCCAGGGGAGCGTGGGGCAGCTTGTACTGCGCGCCCACGTTCTCGCTCCCGCCGCCCTTGAGGAGCAGGTCCACCCGCAGGCGATCCTCCCCCCACTCGCAAAAGTGGAACGTGGGAAAGCCCGCCCCCACGTTATCGCCGCTGTTACGGCCGGTGAGAGGATCGACGGCGTTGGGCCGCAGGTAGGCGCGGCGCGTGGCCTCGGCCACGGCCGCCTCCATCTGCGCCCGCAGCCGGCGCGTGCTCGCCCCCAGGGGATGGCTGACGTAAAAGATGGGCGTGCCCGTGTCCTGGCAGATGGGAGTGGAGTTGGCGCGGGCCAGGGCCACGTTTTGCAGTATGGCCTCCAGCGCGCCCGCCGCGGCGGAACCCGGCTCCTCGCGCGCCTGCGCCGCCCGCAGCGCCGCCTCCACATCGGCCTGAAGGTCGGTCGACGCCCGGCGGACCAGCTCGATAAAGTGCTCCGTCAGATCGTCCAAGCCCGCTCTCATTTACCCCCTTTGCCCACACCCATCCCCTCTTCGCACGCCGCGCGCATCACGTCGATGGGCGGCTCCACGCCCGTCCACATCTCGAACGATACCGCCCCCTGCCGCACGAGCATATCCAATCCGGCGATAGTGCATCCGCCCGCCTGCTTGACTTGCTTCAGCAGCTTGGTCTCCAACGGATTGTACACCAGATCGAACACCGTCAGATGTGATGGGACGGGCACGTCTTCGGGCCAGATGGAACCATCTACCTTGGGCGTCATCCCCACCGGCGTCGCGTTGACCAGCAGATCGGCGGCGCGGGCCGACTCGACCAGCGCCTCGGTCGTGGCTGGCATCTCTCGCAGCCGGGCATCCTCCAGACCTGTGACGAGCGCCTGCACCTGCTCGAGGACGAGGTCGGATACGAGAACCTCCTCCGCGCCCGCCCGGAGCAGGCCAAAGACCACCGCCCGCGCCCCGCCGCCCGCCCCGACGACCACGACCTTCTTCCCTTCAGGCTCAAACCCCGCGCTGCGCAGCGAGCCGACGAAACCCTGGTAGTCGGTGTTGTCGCCCTTGATAGTGGCCGCCCCATCCTCGCTTCGCGCAACGATGATGGTATTGACCGCGCCAAAAGCCGCCGCGTCGGGCGCGACTGAATCGAGCACGGGAATGACCGCCTGCTTGTGCGGCACGGTCACGTTGCACCCCTGAAAGCCCAGCGCGACCAGCCCGCGCACTGCCGCCTTGACCTGCGCTGGGCGCACCGGCAGCGGAACGTAGCGCCAGTTCAGCCCCAGCGCGTCGAAGGCGGCGTTGTGCATCGCCGGTGAGAGCGTGTGCCCGATGGGCCAGGCCATCAGGCCGACCAGTTTCGTGTGTCCGTCGATCACTTGCCTCCTCCAGTTTGAGAACGAAATCTCACGCAAAGGCGCCAAGACACAAAGGTTCAAAACTTGCGACTTTGCGGCTTTGCATGAGATTTTTATGCTTCATGGTGCCAGCAGGGCACGTTCACTGAGACAAACTAGCCGCCAGTGCAGCGACGACATCCTTCACCTGCGCCAGAGATTCGACGATAGGCACCGGAACGTCCGCCGGGTCTCCCTCGTACCCTTCCCGCGCCAGCCAGATGGCTCGCATGCCAACCCCCATCGCTCCCAGCGCGTCCGATTCGAGATCGTCACCGACGTAGACAGCCTCCTCAGCGGGCACGCCC
>CAZWPV010000021.1:0-13332 GCA_964635485.1 uncultured Anaerolineales bacterium | reverse complement strand
TTTTTTTTTTTTTTTTTTTATATTATTCTTTTTGGTGGGTTGGGGGGGGGTTTGGGGGGCGCCCCCCCCCCCACCCCACCCCCCGCCCCCCGGTTTATTGAGAAGGTACCAGTGTTGAACCGTGTGGGTGGGGCACGGCGGAAGTGATCCGGGAGGGAAAACAAATGGAATCCAAAGATAAGAACACCACCGGTGCGGCAAAGCGGGGATCGTGGCTGAGGCGTGCCTTTGCCCAGTTGCGCGTCAAGCTCACTTTACCCTACGTATTTCTGGCCTTGGCGGTCGCCTTCGCTGCTACCCTTCTCGTCACTACTCTCATCGTCGACTTGCTGGAGGAGCTTTTCAAAGATTCTCTGATCAAGGCCGGACAGGAGGCTGCCGACAACGTCGTGCTCATCGAGCGGGATCAACTGGCCGATCTGCGCCTTATTCTCTATACTCAGGGTTTTGACGAAGCGGTGGCCGAAGGTGATGAGGATACAGTCAATTTGCTGGCCACCCCGTTGGTCATCAACGAACTTCTCGACTGCGCGGAGGTGTTGGACGCCGACGGCAACGCAATCCTGGCGATGCACCATCGGCCCGGCGGTGGGGTGACCGACTACGATTTTACCGCCGGCACTGACTATGGTGAGTGGGAGATGGTGCAGAAGGTGTTGGACGGGGAGGCCGACGAGATCGGAGGCAAGCTGCACGACAAGTACGCCGATCTGATCGAGACAGAGTGGGGTTGGGTCTTTTACACCGCTGGCCCGGTTAAGAAGGAGGGGCAGGTTGTCGGCGTGGTTCTGGTAGGCACGTATCTTGACAACTTGGTCGAGCGATTGGACAGCGCCACACTGGCCCGCGTCTCGGTTTACAGGGACGGTGTGCCATTGGCGACGACGCTGATAGAGGGATCGGCGCTGGACAAGGAGGATTACCAGGATGTCCTGGACAGTCAGGAGCAGTGGATATCTCGGCGGCAGGTCGAGGTCGCTGGAGAGGAGTATGCCGAGGCATTTGGCGCCTTCGAGGCCCGCTACGGACGTGACCTAGGGGTGCTCTCCGTGTCTCTGCCGCTGTCCATGGTCACCGGTGTTCGTCTCCCGGCGTTGTGGCGCTTGCTCGTTGTGTTCGGCGTGGCTGTGCTGGTGACACTCGTCGTAGGAGCGGTTTTGGCCAGCGGCGTAGTGCGGCGCGTGCGAAAGCTGGCTGTGGCTACCGACCAGGTTGCCAGCGGGGATCTGGAGACGCAGGTTGAGGTGAAGGGATACGACGAGGTCTCCTCGCTGGCCGAGGACTTTAACCGCATGGTGGTGCAACTACGGGAGGGACGCACGTATCGCGATCTGCTGGGTATGACGGCCAGCCCGGAGGTGGCTGAGCAGTTGCGTCGCGCCCTAGAGGGAGGACGGGTGAACCTCGATCCCCAGTTGATGACCGCAACCGTTCTCTTCTGCGACATCCGTGGCTTCACGCGTCTCTCTGAGAGCCGGGAGCCCAGGTACGTGATCGACTTTCTCAACGAGTACATGCAGGGTGTTGTGAATATCGTCCGCCAACACAACGGCGTCGTCAACAAGTTTGTCGGCGACGCGGCGCTGGCTTTCTTTGGCGTGTTGCCGGATCCTCGTCCGCTCCCCGAAGGCGCACAAGAGGCTGTCGCTACGGCGTTGGCGATGTTGGACTTTTTGGCGACGCTCAACAAACGGCGTGCCGAGCGAGGTGAGGAAGCGCTGCGAGTGGGTATCGGCATCAACACCGGGTCCGTGGTAGCAGGCATGGTGGGGTCGGATATTCGCCTGGAGTATACTGTCCTCGGTGATGCCGTCAACGTTGCCCAGCGGTTGAGCGATCTGAACAAGGAGTACGCACAGTACGACGTGTTCTTTAGCGCCAGTACCTACCGTGAGATGGGGGAGAGTTTGCAGCGCAGTGCCGTGCACATCGGTCAAACAATGGTGGAGGGGCGGGGTGCGCCCGTGGATGTCTATGCGCTAGAGCCTAAGCGGGTTTTCTGATCTGGAGGCAAGAACGATGGAACGGCGAAAAAATTGGATTTGGCGACTGTTTACCTGGGCGGTAGTGGTTTTGGGAGTGCTGGTGGTCGTGCTGGCCGTTGGTTTGGCGTTGATGCGACAGTGGCCTCTTGGGTATCCCGGCAGCTTCTGGTCGGAGATGAGGGCCGATTATAGTGCCGAGCCTGACGATGTGCCACGCCTGGCCCCCGTGAAACCCGGGTTGATTTTTGACGTTGAGGAGCCCTGGCTGGTGCAGCCTGAGCCGACATCTACGCCGGTACCTGGGCAACCAACAGATACGCCGACGCCTGAGCCGTCGGGGCCGCTGGCCACGCTGGAGAACCTCGCCAGCGCGACGCCGACGCCGACGCCGACGGATACCCCGACGCCGACGAACACGCCCACCCCCACGCCCACACCGACAAACACCCCCACGCCGACGAACACCCCCACGCCCACGCCGACTTTCACACCCACGCCCGTGCCCACGGATACGCCCGAGCCCTCGCCTACGTCTACGCCCGAGCCCCACGAGCCTGAGCCTACGAAGAAACCGGCCAAGCCGACGCGGCCGGCGTCGCCCTTGGATCCTCCGCCGCCTTCGTAGTAGCATCAGAGGGGGCAGTTGGTTTGCGTCGTTTGCAGACAGAGTGTAATCATGCGGCGGGTAGACCGCCGGAAAGGGAGGGGGCATGAGCGAGAGTTTTAGGCTGCGGTGGCCTGTAGACAGTCACACCATCACGCAGTACTTTGGCGAGAACCCCGAGATCTATGCTACGTTCAACCAAGCCGGTCACGAGGGGATTGACTTTGTAGCCCCGGTCGGAGCCAACGTCTATGCCTGCGCTGACGGCGAGGTGTTCGACGTCCAGCGGCCGAGCGACGGCAACGAATACGGCCTTCACGTGCGTATCCGTCATCGGGTAGATGGCCACGAGTACCACACCGTCTACGCTCACCTGTCGCAGGTTTTGGTCTCCAGGGGGCAGCTCGTGGAGGCTGGCGAGCGTATTGGGCTGGCCGGTGAGACGGGCCATAGCCGTGGCCCCCACCTGCACCTCACCCTCAAGCTGATCGGAGCCTGGACCCCGGGCTACCCGCCCGGGGTGATTGATCCATTGCCATACTTGCAGGAGGCGGAACCTCCACCACCCACTAACCTTGTCATTTACACTACCGAGCGGGTGCGGCTGCGCGCCGGGCAGACGACCACCTCCGCGCAATTGGCCTGGCTGGGCAAGGGCGAACCACTCACTGTGCTAGGCGATGCTGATAAGGCCCGTGCCAGGGTGGGGCAGCAGGGCCAGTGGATCCAGGTGCGGCGGGCCGATGGGATGGATGGTTTCGTAGCCGCCTGGTACGTCCGCCTGGAGGCCGCCAAGCCGGAGCCGGTGACCGAGCCGCAAGAGGAGACGCTGGTCGTCTACGCCACCGAGCCGCTGAACGTGCGCAACGGCCCCTCGATGGGCACCAGCCGCGTTGCCATCGCCCTGCCTCACGAGCCGCTGGCGGTGGTCGATGACGGGCGGGCTGCGCTGGCAAAGCTGGGTGACCGGGGCCAGTGGCTGCGGGTATGTTTGCCCAACGGCCTCAGAGGCTACGTCGCCGCCTGGTACACGCAGACCGACCCCGGCCTCCTCACTGAGAACCTGCTGACCGTCTACCCCACTGTGAGCTTGAACTTTCGCGAGCGTCCTACCGTGAGCGCCAGGCGTATCGGGCAACTCGCACGCAACACACCGCTTACCGTCCACGACGACCCGGTTCGCGCGCGGGTGCTGGTGGGGCGGTACGACGAGTGGCTTTACGTGGAAGCACCGCAGGGGCAATGGGGGTGGGTGGCTGCGTGGTACGTCTCGACCGTGCCGACGTAGGGCGACTCTTGTGGTCGCCCTTCAACGGATTGTGCCGCTGGCGACCGCTTCTCCTTCCCGCAGTTCCAACGTCTCAAAGATCACGGGCAGTTTGCGGTTAGAGAGATCCACCTGCTCGTATATGGCATCCTGAACGACCTCCAAGACAAAGCCCGGCACCGGAGCGCCGGCCACTTTCAGATCGGTGAGAGTGACGATGGGAACGCCATCCTCCAGAACCATTGTTGCCCAGCCGTGGATGGAGAGTTTTAAGCCCAGCAACTCGACCTCTCCCCAGGCTTCGATGACGCCTGGATAGATGGCGATGCGTGGATTGCGGAAGGGGATCTCGGGATGCCTGTCGATGAACCAGGCGATGCTCTCTGCAGCCTCCTGGCCGGTGACGTGAAGCTCGAATTGCTCGCCGCCGCGCCCCCCCTCGATCAGACGGGTACGCAGGTCGTCCAGGCTCGGCTCCAGTATTGGCTCGGCGATGTAGGAAGGACCGCCGGAGGTCAACGCCGTCGCCCAGGCCAGGCCGTTGGCTATCAGTAGCGTCAAGGCGATCCATAGGTTGATCGGTTTGAGCAGGGTGCGAATCAACTTGCGCATCGCTTTCTCTCACTCGCCCCACACGGCTTGCAGCACTGCCAGCCCCACCGGCAGCAGCACCACCAGGCAGGCGACGGCCCACAGTGCGATGGCACGCTCTGTGGGTATTTCTTCTGCGATGAGGGCTTCCACGGCTACCGCATGATCGAGCCGCCTCGAGAGCGCTCGCAGCCCTATCCACAGAGCCACACCCTCTAGTGCGATCAGTGCCAACATGCCGACTGCGATGCCGACACCCATTACGTTGGCTTCCCAGGGCTGCGGTCCAAAGAAGGCTGCCCCTGAGAGCGCCATCCACAGCGCCAGCCCGCCGTTCCACACCGCGTGCTGGACCACGGCCAGTCCGAAACCGCCGATCCATCTCCTGTCGGTATCGGGATTTCGATTCAACAGCGCGTGCCAGGCCACGGCGGTCAAGCCGGTCCCCAGTGGGTGTACCGCAGCGCCGAGTGCGCGCACTGTGAGGATGCCACCCCAGTAGTGTCCGCCGAAGAGTGCGTAGATGACGTTCTCCAGTGCGGCAAAGCCGGCTCCGGCCACCACGCCCAGCAGGAATGCGTCGCGCTGGGATTTCAGTCCCCTCAGCAGCGGCAGCACGACCAGCGACTTGGCGAGTTCCTCGACCAACGGCGCGACCACGGCCAACTCGACCAATGCGATAAAGAATCCGGGCGAGGTGAGCGCGCGGGCGACCCTGCCGCCTGCCAGCAGGTCCACCAGTTCCCCGAGGGCGTCCAGCACCGGCTCGCCCAGGTCCAAGAGCAGACCGATGACGACGGTGGGCACCAGAATTTCCAGCAGGATGGCGAGCGGCACGGAGACGGTAACTCCGCCGGAAAAGGCCACGCTGGCCCGCCGCCAGGTCAGCCAGCCGGGCCGCCCGTTTACCGCCCAGATCACGGCGGCCAGTGGCGGCAGTGCTGCGGCGGCGATGATGAACCACGGCCCCAACAGTTGGGCAAGGCCCGCCATCTGCCACAAGCCCAGACCGATCGCCAATGTTATGACTAAGGCACCGATCGCTGCCCATAGAGGGGGCAGGCGCAGCTGTTTTGATGGACGATCGGACAGTGCTCTGGAGCTTCCAAAGAGCATCGTTCCACCGCAGGCTGCCCCTACGACCACCAATGTAGCCAATCCTAGGCTGTAAGCGCGTGTCCCTGATTCGCCGTAGCCGATCATTGAGAGCACCGCACAGCAGGAAGCCGGCACCAGTGGTATCACTGGCAAAAGAACAACTATGCTCCAGATGAGCACCAGCACCTTTGCCCACCGCCCTGCGCTCTTGGGCGGTGCCCTCTGGTCCGTCTCTGTGTGTTCAGCTTGCTGCCTCTCGCCTTCCATATCTGGCTTCTTACCCCCTGCTTACTCCCACTTTTCCAACCGCTCTCGCCATTCCTGCGACACCTGTTTGACCGCCTCCAGGCTGCGCTCGACGAGGATGGCCACCGCGATGACGAATAAGCCCACACCGCCAAAGACGATCCAGCGGTTGACCGAGAGCAGTGGCTCGATTAACTGTCCTCCCACGTCCGTTACTACGCCGACGAGGCCAAAATAGAGGAAGCGCCGCTGCCGTCGCGCGCTGCCCCACCAGATGAGGAGCAGGCTCTCGGCTCCCATCAGCAGTGCGTAGGGCCAGCCGTATTCCTCGGCCAGCGATTGATAGAAAGAAGACCCCAGAAGCAGAAGGAGCGCGGCGCGGTCGATCCATCGCGCCAGGCCCTTGCGGCCCTGTCGCCATTCCAAGTAACCCACACCCAGTAGGTAAAGCCCTGCCGGGATAGCGTACCACTGCACTTCGCGCAAATCCCACACCAGGAACCACTCCAGACTCCAGGCGCACAGCAAGAGGGCGACCGCGCCATATCCTCGCCAGTACCATCGCCGCACCAGCGCCGCCGCCAGGTAGAGCAGACCGACGAGGGCCAGCACGGTCACGACCATCTGTACGGTGGGTATGTCCTCGGGAGCCATTATCGGGCGGCCGATGAGCGCGCGAGCCAGCCAGCGCCAGATGTTGATCCCCACCACCATCATCCAGAGAGCGGCCAGCGCCGAGATGGAAAGTCCCACTCGTTCCAGCGAGCGCTCCAGGACCGCTAATCGTTCGGGCAATTCCCAGTTCTCGTGCCGTCGGGCGTATTCTATCCCGTACCCGACCACCCCGTATCCCAGCGCCAGCAGGGCCAGTGCCCAAGGCGGATCGGTGCCGGGTGCTTCTACCCAGGCCAACCGCTGGAAGACGGCCAGGAGACCCAACCCGGCAGCCAGGTAGGGCATGAGAGGTTGTGTCCAGACCACGGCGAGGGTGACGAGCAGCAACGCGTGGACCAGACTGACCAGGGTACCGGGCTGTGCGCGCGAGGCGGATACGATCTGCACCAACAGAAGATCGAGCGCCAGCAGCCAGTAGAGCGGGCGCGACCAGCCCTTCCACGCTGCGCGCAGGCTGGCGAAGGGGGAGCCTTCGCCGCGCTTTTGCTCGATCCACAGGCCAACGGCGGCGGTGGCGAGGGTGACGGGCAGGAAGGCGAGCGCCTGCCATGCCGGAACGCTCAATCGCTCCACCCACGCCTGCGGCAGAGGGAGAAGGCCACGAGCGGCGGTCCAGATGAGGGCCAACGCAGCAGCCTGGGCCGTGGCGACGGCGGCCAACAGCCAGCCTCGCAGACGGAAGCGAACCGTCGCCAGGCCATAGGCGACCGCCGTCAGTAGCAACGCCAGCGCCAGTCGGTCCGGGTGCGCCGACGAAAGCCCCACTCCCACCAGCGCGGCGACGTAGCCCCACACGTAGAGCGGCAACCCCCACCATTCGGCCAATCGGCGGGCGGCCTCTGGGAGCCAGCGTCCGGGCCGGCTCCAGGAAAAGTTCCGTGGCGCGCCCAGATAGCGGTCGAGCAGATGGGCGACCGCCAGCGCAACGACGATGCCGGGCCACAGTGCCAGGCCGTGGTCGATGGGCGCGATCCAGGCGGCGCGATCCAAGACGATGCCGTAGGGCACTGCCGCGAGAGCTGCAGCGGGCGTGAGCAGCAGTGGCTGTCGCAGCCAAGTGGCGGACACGGCATAGATGAGCGCCGCTGCGCTATAGGCCCACAGGGCAGCCGTCTGCTCGTAACTGGCGATGGACAGGCCCAACGCGACGATGGCGTAGGCGGCGGCCATCAGCGGCGTTGCATAGCCCCCCCTCTGTCCCCCCCGCTCGCGGGGGGGATGCTCGTCCAGCAGGCCCTCGTGCTCGGCGCTGAACCTGTCCCCCCCGCGAGCGCGGGGATGCCCCGGACGGGCAGGGGAGGCAAGACGGCGCAGCGCCCAGGACTGCGCCAGATAGATCGCCCCCAGCCCGATCAGCCCCCAGCCGCGCCGGTGGAGGTCGAACCCGAACTCGGCCAGCGCCATCAGCAGCGCGGCGGGTGGCAGCGCGGCGGCAGGATAGACCCACAAGGGCTCGCGCAGCAGCCGCGCCGAAAGCAGCGCCAGCCCTGCGTCGAAGAGCAGTGCTCCGGCCAGGAGCGGGCGCTCGTAGCTCACCAGCATCGTGCCGACGAGGGCGCTGCCGTAGCTGGCGAGATAGGCCGGCAGCGCGTCGGCGGGATCGATGCGGCGCAGCCACCGGTGCGCGATGGCGAGGAACGGCAGCGAGAGCGCCAGGAGTAACAGTCCAAAGTGGGCGTGCGGCAGCCACGGTCCCAGCCAGGCCAGCAGATAGACCGCCCACACAGGCGCGAGCAGCGCCGCTGGGTAGATGAAGCGGGCGGCGGCCAGACCGGTGTTCCCCCGGCGATGGTCGGCCACGGCGGCCAGGGCGTAGAAGGCCACGCCCAACCCGAAGGTGAGGCTCGACGTGGCCGCATCGGCGCTGCTCCACAACAGCGCAAGAGGGAGTATGACGTGGGCGGTGACGCGCAATGGGAGCCCGTATCGCTTCCCTGCGCGACTATCGAGCAGCAGGCCGGCGGGCAACAGCATCCAGGCCAGCACGGCCCAGGCTCGCGCGTAGTGCGGCCCCGGTGGCGTTGCCCAGATGTACCAGCCCCGGTGCGTGAGGATCGTCCAGGGGATAAAGAGGAGCGGCGCGGCCAGCCAGAGGAAGAGCGGGCGGATGGGTTCCGTCCGTCGGCGGAAAAGGCGTGCGGAGCCTGCGTACAGCGCCACGATCAGCAGCAACCCGACGATGGCCCAGTCCTCGCGCACCGGCCCGCCGCCCAGGAGCAGCAGGTTGCGCAGTAACGCCAGTACGATTGTGCCGCCGGAGACGCTCCATCCGGCGATCAGCAGTGGCCTGCGGTAGAGCGGCCACGCCTTGCGGGGGACTTGGCGGCCGAGAAATCTGAGGAGGCGCCTGATCGGCTCTGGTTGTCGGCGGTAAAGCTGCCACACCTTGCGCGGAGCCAGGCGTCGCTCGCGAAACGCGTGCAGTGCCCGCTCGGGCAGGATGTAGAGCGCGGCCAGGATCGCTGCCTTGGCTGCCGACGAGCCGCGTCCTTGGCTGTAGGCAGTGGCGATCAGCCCTCCGGCGATGACGCCCAGCCAGGCGGCTACGTGTCCCCAGCCCTCCTGTCCCAGGAACCAGGCCGCCAGCCCGTAGACTACGCCCATCACCAATTGGCCGCCGGCGGCCCACAGTCGTGCAGAATCCTCCCAGGAGGTGTTCCACACCATGCGGTTCCACAGCCCGCCGAATCCCCAAGCGAAGGTAGCGGCGGCCACGACGTGCGCTGCACCGTAGAAGGGCGCCAGGAAGCTGGATGTAACCTGCCGTCGTCGCTCCAGCCAGATGCTGACCAGGATGTACGCCGTTGGAACCAGCGCCAGCGACGCGGCGAGCGGCTCTTGAGGAAGCCCTACGTGATCGAGGGCCAGGATGTAGCCGAAGGGAAGTGTGAGGCCGCCCGCCACCAGCCACCAGCGCCAGCGGAATAGGTAGGCGTAGAGGAAGTAGAGCGCTGCTCCGCTCGATAGCGTGGCAGCCAGGAGCAGTTGATCGTAGTAGCCGCCGATCACGGAGGGACCAACTATGCTGCATGCGAAGCTGATTGTGTACCACGGCAGGCCGTACGCATGCTCGCGGTGGGCCAACCAGCGGCCCAATGCCAGGCAGACCCACGCCAGGGCTGAAAACCCTATTCCCAGCCAGGCATCTGCCGGGCGCACGTTTTCGGTCCAGGCCAGCCAGAACCAGGCGGGGAGTAGAAGTGCTGCTGCCCAGTGTAGAACGCTCTGACGCAGCGGGCCGGCCAAGCGCAGTAGCCGCTGCAAGCCAAGATGCTTTTGCCCGTGGGCCAGCCCTGCCGCCCACCCGCAGAGCGCAATCCAGTTGCCCAAGGCGTAGGTCATCAGGTCGCGGTCGAGCGTCAGCAGGGGCGGCAGGAGCGAAAAACCCGCCGCGACAAACCCCGCGGCGTAGATAAACGGCGTATACCGCTCCGCGCGGCGGAGCAAGACGGCGGCGGTCATGTGCAGGATGGCCAGCAGCGCCCATCCCAGGCAGTATTGAGCCAGGTCCAGCCCCCGCGTGGCCATCCAGGTCGTCACTGTCGAGAAGGAGAGCAGGCTGGCCAAGATCAGGAGACCGGGCTTCTGCCAGAGCGCGACCGCCAGCACAATGCTCCCGGCCAATACGGCGTGGGCGGCGGCAGCGGCGGACATGTCGCCAAATCCCCAGACGGTGGCCAACAAGATCAGCGCGACGGCCCAGCCGACGACGGTGCGGCTTTGAATCTGGCGCAACTGGTTTCTCTGCAGCATCCACCCCACGACGAGGTAGATCGGCGTCAGCAGCGCCCAGCCCAGCGCGTGCCAGGCCGCGCTGATGTCGGCCGTCTCGAACCACAGCGTCAGCGTCAGATACATTGCCACAGGGGCGGCGATGCTCGCAGCCGATGCCGGTGTGCTGCGTGGGTAGCGGGCGGCGGCGATGACGTAGATCACGCACGCCAGCCACCAGTCGAGTGCCAGCGCCAGGCGAAAGGAGGAACTGGTGTCCCGAGCGACGCGCAGGCCGGTTGCGATGAGGAGCACGCTGGTGACCGTCAGTAACGCCAGATGGCGAAAGGGCCGCCCAAGGACGCGCTTCCGCGACGTTTCCGCGCTGTGCTCCAGCCATCGCGCAGGCAGCAGAACCAGTAGCGCCAGGCTGCACAGTGCCAGCGTCCACCAATCAGTCGAGACGCCTGTTGATTGTAGCGTGGCGCAAAGGAGATTGCCGGCGGCCGCACCCACCAGGTAACCGAAGAACTCGACGCGCAGTACCGCTGTCATGATGGTGTAAACGATCAGACACACGGCGGAGGCGAGAAGCCAGACTTCGGCCCAGGCCTCGGGGGGAAAGATGCCGCCGGAGAGGTAGACGGCGTAAAAGTCGACCGGCACCAGCAGTGATCCGGTAGCGAAGAGGGCGACGCCTGATTTTTGGAGTTCCATCTTGTTGCGCACGTACCAGCCCAGGCCGTAGAATAAGAGCGTGAAGCCAGTGAGGAAGGCAACCTGCACCCACGGATGAAAGCGTTCCCAGTTGTAGACCACCAGCGTGATGGCGGAGACAAAGATCAGGAACACGCCGACGAAGAGCAGCGCGCGCAGGGTGCGCTCGGAGAGCAGTGTGTGCCAGACTCGCTCCCACGTGAGCGGCTCGCGAGGTGGGCGGGGTGGGGCGGCAGGGAGCACGGGTTTCCGGCGAGGCGGGGCGGGCTTTTTCTTTGGGCGGGGTCGCAGGCCCAGTTTTATCTCCAAATGCTCCACTCGCTCGTCCAGGCTGGCTATGGCGGCTTGGTAGGCTTCCTCGTTCACATAGCCATTCTCCTGGTGCAGTCGTTCGATCTCGCCGCGCAGGTTCTTCAGCATAGCGACGCGTTCATGTGGGCGGACTGTCATAGGGACCTGAGGGGTGTCGGGGTCTGACAGACGAGTGCGGAGCTTCGCGATGCGCTCGTGGGTGCGCGTGGCCAAGGCCTCGTCTGCATCGGGCTTGATCCAGCCTGACACGCGCCACTGGTCGATGCTGAGATGAAGCAACATCTGTAGGCGCAGTATCTCTCTGACGGTGTCGCGGGCTTCCTCCTGGGAAAGGGGCGGCGGGCGCAGCCCCAGTTCAACCTCCAGTCGTCGCTGCTGCCGGAGATAGCGGGCGCGCAGACGGTCCCTGGAGGTTTGGGCGAGTTCTTGCCACTGCGCCAGCTCTTTCACCAGGTACTGAATGTGGCCTAGTTCCTCGAGTTGCGAAAGCGGGCCGGAGAAGCTGCAGTCGGGGCAGGGATCAAGAGGAACAAATTCCTCACAACCACAGCGTGGACACTTCAAGGTAACCCTCCCTGAGTCGGCTCAACTGAGTGTGCACCGACAACTCAAGTATACCACAGATTGTGCTGGAATGCACAGCATTCGAGCTTGTGTGATCTTGCGGCTGGGTGCCTGGTAGGGAAAAATTAGGCGCGATGAATCAAAAGAGTGTGTTTCATTATCAGTTGAGAACGTGAACCTTGCGAAGGTTAGAAGCATCTTGTGGCCCAAAAATGTCACTCTAATCGGCCACCACGTCACTCAAGAAGGCGCTCTAAAACCTTCGCAAGGTTGGCATAACTCATTTGAAACGCACCCGAATCAAAAGCTCTCCTTATCCACTTTGGGGTTTAGAGGGCCCTGAATGTGCCAGGCTACGGCCCGGCGAAGCGGAACTCAAGCGACGGCGTCGTGGCCCAGTTCAAGATCTCCTCGAAGGTGGGTGCCGTTGGCTGTGTTTGATAGGTGTAGAGCGCCTCCAGGAAGGACGGCACCGCGTCGATCTCGATCACGCGCGGCTCTCCCTCGATGCCGCCCAGTTCCGCGGCCTTGGCGATGGCGTCCTTAGGCAGGCCTACCGCGTCGACCAGCCCCGCTTCCAGCGCCTGCCGGCCGGTATAGACGCTGCCGTCGGCCAGCTCGCGCACCGTCTTTTTCGATAGATCGCGCTCCTCGGCCACGATGCCCACGAACTCGTCGTAAGCCTCGTCGAGGATGATCCGCCAGTAAGCCTGCTCCTCCTCCGTCATGTCGCGAAAGAGGCTCCCGGTGTCCTTGCGCGGCCCGGTGGTGATGACGACCACGTCCACGCCGATCTCGTTCAGCAACTCGTCGGCGTTGACGAACTGGCTGATGACGCCGATGGAGCCGGTCAGCGTATCGGGGTGGGCGACGACGTAATCGGTGCCACAGGCGATATAGTAGCCCCCTGAGGCGGCCATCTCGTCCATCCAGACGACGATTGGCTTGTCAAATTCCTTGAGCATGTGATAGATTCGATTGGAGGCGACCACGCTGCCGCCGGGGCTGTTGATGTGCAGGACGACGGCTTTGACGTCGGGATCGCCGGCGGCCTGGGTCAACTGGTTGTCCACGAGGCCAGGGGTTATACCTACGGAGGAGAAAGAGTCCACCGGGTCGCTGGTGATGGTTCCATCGAGCCGGATCACGGCCACGGCAGGCCCGGTGGCGACCGGGCCGCCTTCGGCCAGGAGACCCAGGCTGGCCACCGAGAGAAAGCACGAGCCGATGCAGGTGCACACCGGCAGCATAAAGCCCAGGACAAAGGCCAGGAATACCCATAGGATGTTGCGTTCTTTCATTTTTCCCTCCATTTTGGTAGGCCGGTAAATTGGTATTTGGTAGATTGGTAGTGGTGCCAATCTACCAGTGTACCAATCTACCGGTATGATTACTTCTCCTGCATCTTGCCTCCTTCCTGTCCTTGCTTCCTACCGGCTCTGTGCTAAAATCCCGTCTATGCGGAAATCGTTGTGCACCTACGTGCTTGCTCTCTGCCTCGTGCTGATCTCCTTCCCAGTCAGCGCCCAGGAATCGGATCTCGTCAGTCAATGGTTGGTCCA
>CAZWPV010000020.1:0-13727 GCA_964635485.1 uncultured Anaerolineales bacterium | reverse complement strand
CAGTTCCTTGCGAGCGACGGTCAGCGTGCGCACGATGGACACCTCACTCACCTCCCTCAGCCCGCAGCCCATCAAAGATGATGGTGGCCAGCAGCTCGGGCAAAGCCTCCCATCTCTCCACGACCGTTTCGTCGCCAAAGATACGCAGGACGAGCAAGCCGACGAACATCGCCTGCACAGCGCGCGTCGCCAGTGCTGCGTCTACAGGGCGGATGTGGCCTAGCTCAATCCGTGCCTTTACGTATTGCTCTAACAGCCCCGCCACCCGAAGCACGAACCGCTGATAGTAATACTCGCGCAGCTCGGCATTGACCATCACCTCCGGCAAAATCGCCTGCAGTGTTTCCTGTCCCTCCACCATATGCTCGACACGGCGGCGGAACATGGCGACGAAAAAGTCTCGCACGTCGCCCTGCAACGCCTCCGTCAGCTCATCGTCCAACGTCTCCAACTCGGCCAGTCGGGTCATCATGCCGATCAACAGGTCGTCCTTGCTGTCAAAGTAATTGTAGATGGTGCCCTCGGCTATCCCCGCCCTGCCGGCAATGTCCTTGGTGGTCGCACGATGAAAGCCCTTCTCGGCAAACACCGCCGCAGCCGCGTCGAGAATCTGGTTGCACCGCGCCTCGATCAATTGTTGTCTAATGGGATCCTGAATACCGGGCATGAGTCCTCCTTCAATAATGAGCGATTGCTCATTATAATGAGTGGCTACTCATCGCGGATTATACCTCGCCTGTGAGGCTTGTCAAGAAAAACGACCGCGCCTCGCTTGAGGCGCGGTCGAAAAGCGGTGCAAGGAATTGCTTACGACGCGGGGTAGAAGCAAATGCCGACAGTGCCCGGCCCGGCGTGCGTGCCAATGGCGGGGCTGACCGTGGTGCGGTAGACCACAGGCAACCCAAATCGCTCTCTCATCATCTCGGCGACAGAGTAACCTTCCTCACGGGCATCCACATCCAGGACCGCCGCCTCCGCCATGCGCCTCCCACCAAGACGCTCCTCGGCCACATCCAACATCCGCGCGATCGCCTTGCGTTTGGTGCGCACTGAGGCCAGCGGTTCGATACGCCCGTCAACCAGATGCAGCAACGGCTTGAGGTTCAGCGCAGTTCCCAGCAGTCGCTTGGCCCCGCCGATACGCCCGCCTCGATGCAAGTATTCCAGCGTATCCACGGCGAAAAGGAGGTTCATCTCATCTCGCACCTGCATGGCAGCAGCGACGACGTCATCGACAGACTGACCAGCCGCCGCCGCCCGTGCGGCGGCCAGCACGCCGAACCCCTGCCCCATCGAAGCCGAAAGCGAATCCACGACGCGAATGTCCAGATCAGGCAACTGGATTTTAGCCGCCAGTGCACTGGCAACCGTGCCGCTGAGCTTGGAGGAAATGAACACGCCAACGATAGCCTCAGCCCCCTGCCCCACCCGCCGGAAGAATTCGACAAACTCGCCGGCCGAAGGCTGGGACGTGGTGGGAAAGACCTCGGATTCCGGCAGGCGGCCGTAAAAAGTCGGCGGGTCGATGTCCACCCCATCCCGAAAGCGCTCGTCCCCCCAGATGAGCCAGAGCGGGATCACAGGGATGTCAAAGTCCCCCAGGGCCTCCTCGGGAATGTACGCAGTACTATCGGTCAAAACCACGTTTTTGTCACTAATCTCACTCCCCCCTCCAAATTTCTTGCTTGTGGGGCTAAAATTTGTGAGGTTGGGTGGTGTGGGGGGGCGCGGAGCACCCGCCCACACCTCCCGAACCACCCTTTCCACGACTGTTAGCCAGACTCGTGCCTCACGCGGCTTTCAGGATGGTGCCACAGTAGAGGCACTCGGCCGTCTGAGCGTCGTGCCACTCGACCTCGTCGGGAACAACGGGAGCGCCACAGCCGCTGCACTTGGCAGGCAAGGTACCGCGCTTCTCGGGCACCCGTGGCGCTTGCTGCCTCGCCTCCTCAAAAGAAAGCCCCATCTGATCCAACATCCGCTCAGCCTCCCGCTCCAACTCATCGGCCTGGGCATCGTAGCCCTTGTCGCGCAGCGCGGCCGTCATCTTGGACAGAACCTGAGAGATACGACCAGCGCGGCCACTATTCACAAGCAGCCGCAAGGCCTCCCTGGCGTGTTTCAACGCAGCGCCAACATCCTCGGCGGCAAAGTAGGCCCGAGCGGCCTGGAGGGCCAGATCGGCAGCGCGGGCAGTAAAGCCGTGCTCCTCGCCCTCGCGATACAGGCGCCCGTAGATGGCGGCTGCCTCGGCGAAACGCTCCTCCGCCATCAGGCGGTTGGCACGGATCAGTATCTTGCGCAGTCTAGAAGCCAGTGGGCGTCCGGGAGGCGGAGCGCCGGGCGGTGGCGGTGGACGTCTGCGCAAGAACGGACGGCGAGGGCGCCTGCGAAACATAGCTGACCTCCTTGGTCGAATTCTTACAACTTCCGGCTACACAAGTTATCAATTGGTGGGCAACAATCGTGTGATCACGATAGCCACAACGCCTGCAATCGCAGTGCGTATCCCATAGCCAATCAGGCTGCGCCCGGAAATATGACCGAGGAACATCCCCAGCCCAAACAAGCTCACCAAGGCAAGTGCCATGGATACCACGTAGCTGACCACCATATCGCTGACAAGCGTGACAAAGAAGAAAGGCGTGAGTACGATCAGCGAGGAGACCAAGGGCGACAGGCCATCGACCAAGGATACGACGACCACCGCCACGCGCGAGGCCCGGTCAATCTTTGTCCCCCCCAAGTCTGTCAGTGAGATCTTTTCCAACTCGGCCAACTCGCGCCCGCGCTCAGCCGACTCGGCGAGATAGGCCCCCCACAGCCCCGAAACGCCTATCGAGATAGAAGTGGCAATTCCCGTCAATATCACGGTGCTGGGGTTTTCGACCCCACCCACCCACTGTCCCATCACCACGCCGACCATGGTCAGCACGCCATCGAACGCATTGTTCGCCAGCGCACGACGCGCAATCTGCCAGAAGCCGGCGATGCGCTCGTACTCGCGCAAGTTATCTATGCTTTGAGACACTCGCCCAAACAGTTTCGGGCTCTTCAAGTTCGACTAGTCCTGTGGCGTCTCGACGTCCTCAATGAGCACCCGGCCGGCTGCCACCTCGTCAATGGAGTGCACCGAACCGCCGTTCTCCTCGATGACGCCGACGATTTCGTCGTAGCGCAAATCGTGCCCTTCGATGGTGACCTTGGCATTCTCCACGCGGCGGTCGATCTCATAGATCGAGATATTCGTCCCATCCACCCCCTCCAGCACGGCCAGAAGTTGCACCAGCTCCACGATACTCGGGTCGAGGGGTTTCAAGACATCCAATACCAACCTTCTCAGGTTTCCCATCCGTTTCTTCACTCCTCCAATGGTATAAGCGCCCGCGCAAAGATTAGGTAGCCTGTGTGGGCCACCATCCGATCCATCGGCCGCAAGCGGGCGGGCACCGCCTTATATGGCCGAAGCAACAACTCCTCCACTTCGATCAGCCCGAATTTCGCCTCCTCCAACGCACCAATCAAGCGACTGACCTGGTTAGTAGTAGGCAAAATACAGCCGAAGAAACCTCCCCCGGCGAGGGCTTTGTGGGCCTGCGCCAGGTAGTCCCAGGGGTTGGGCAGATCCAGGAACAACGCATCGGCGTCGCGCTCGTCAAAGCCCTCGGCGACGTCGCGCACCTTGAACTCGACGAACCCGGCCAAGCCAAGCTGCGTCAGATTCGCACGGGCCAACTCCTGCATCTCTGGACGGACCTCGTAAGAGTAAACCCGACCGGTCGAGCTAACCGCCTGGGCAAAAACCAGCGTGAGCCCACCGCTGCCCGTGCCAGCCTCGACGACACGACAGCCCGGAGTGATACACATCTTCATCAGGACGTAGCCCGCATCCTTGGGGTAGATAATCTGGGTCGTGCGCTTAAGGTCACGTACGAGGTCGTCGGTGGAAGGTCGGAGGAACAAAAAGGGATACCCAATATGGGTAAACAACTGTGTACCCCACTCGTTTCCGATCAGGTCGTCGTGGGACAATACCCCTCGGTGCGTGTGTAGTTGTGAACCTGGTTCCAACCGAACGATAAACGACTTGCGGTCACGGCCGACTAACAGGGCCAAGTCATCAGGTTGCGCAGTTCGCACACTCTTTTCGACGTCCAAGCTGTCCTCAAAACCTCCAGGGGTTCCTATTGCCAAGCCCGTATCTCCAGGTCTAGCCCCCATTATAGCTTACTCTCGCCGCAACGCAACTTTCCACTCAGAATCAGATCGTCGCACCACAAACCCATCCCAAAAGGTCCCTTTCCACGATTTGACTTGAAAGCAGGATAGTGGTACACTAGATTACAGCAGTGTCGGCCACAACATTGACGGGTTGGTTCATTTCAATTTGCCCGCAAGACAAAGGGAGGCACCGGATGGCAGAAGATAAAAAGGTAGTCGTCTGTATTGAAGACGAACCTGAAATGATAGACCTGGTCAAGCTCATCCTTGGCCGCAAGGGGTTCGAGCTCGTCGGCGCAGTGGGCGGCCGCGAAGGCCTGGAAACAGTACGCCAACTCAAACCGGACCTGGTGCTATTAGACCTGATGATGCCAGATATGGATGGCTGGGAAGTCTATCAAAAGATGAAGACCGAAGAGGAGCTCAAAGAGATTCCCGTCATCGTGGTCACTGCCAAAGCGCAGAGCATCGACAAGGTGCTGGGTCTTCACATCGCCAAGGTCGAGGATTACGTGACCAAGCCGTTCGGTCCACAGGAACTGCTGCAAGCTGTGAACAAAGTATTAGGACTCGAAGAGTCCTAATCTGTCGTGCACGCGTTCTCTTTCCGGGATACCTGACCCAACGACTGAACACATCGCCCTCGGCGGACAATAGCCGGGTGGCGATGTGTTGGATGTTTGAGGGTTTTCAAAGTGCTTCGAGGGGAGGTGGCTGATGGAACTTGTGGTGGTGCAAATTGAAAAGCCAGAGGCCGTAAATTTCATTTTGGGTCAGTCGCACTTTATCAAGACAGTGGAGGATGTGCACGAGGCGCTAGTGAGCACAGTGCCCGGTATCAAGTTTGGGTTGGCCTTTTGCGAGTCCTCGGGGCCGGCGCTGGTGCGTGCCAGTGGCACCGACGACGAGCTGGTCGAACTGGCAAAACGAAACGCGCTGGCACTGAGCGCGGGACACTGTTTCGTCATCGTCCTGGGCAAGGGTTTCTACCCAGTCAACGTACTGAACACGGTCAAGGCGATACCCGAGGTGTGCCGCGTCTTTTGCGCCACGGCGAACCCGATCGAGGTAATCCTCGCCGAGACGAAGCAAGGACGGGGCATCCTCGGCGTGGTGGACGGCGTCAAGACGAAGGGCGTCGAGACGGATGAAGACGTTGCCCAGCGCAAAGACTTTCTCCGTGCCATCGGCTACAAACTATAAGCCCCCGAGATACCCTTCCCACGATTTTTAGTCAGACTCGTTGGATATGGACGCAGTACGAAAACACCCTGCTGGCCTTCTGCGGGCCACAGGCGGGTTGATGATGTGGACGGAAGTGTGGAACGAGACACAGGACAAACAGGTGCTGGAGCGCGTGCGCCGATGTGCCAGCTACCTCTGCCGTCTGCGCGGGCTGACTTTCCGGCGACGGATGGATGAAAACGAGGGATTATTGTTGGTAGGACGACGGGAAAGCCGCGTCGACACAGCCATCCACATGTTCTTTGTCTTTTTTCCTATCGCCGCAGTGTGGCTAGATAGACACGGACGGGTTGTGGATGCTCAACTCGCCCGTCCTTTCCGTCCGTTCTACGGGCCGCGTGCACCAGCCCAGGATGTACTGGAGGGCCCACCATCGCTGCTGGAAAAGGTGCGAATAGGAGATCAGCTAGGTTTTGGGAAGTAGGCCAGTGAGTCGAAAGGTAATTGCTCTACTAGTGGCCTTGCTGCTGTTGGCTACAGCATCGGCGACGCTGGTGCAGGCCCAGGCAGGCGAGCCCCCGACAACAAGCGAGCACGTCGTACAACGGGGAGAGACGCTGCTCTCCATCGCGCAGAAATACGGCACGACGGTGGATGCCATCACCCACACCAACGGCATCACCGACCCACGTCGCATTTACGTCGGGCAGCACCTCGTCATCCCCGATAGGGGCGAGACCGGCACCATGGAACTGGTGCCTTACGTGATTCAAGCGGGCGATACAGTATCCTCCATCGCCAAGCGTTACGGCATCACGTGGCAGACACTCGTCCACGTCAACAGCCTGCTCTCCCCCAACTCTATCTACCCGGGCCTGATCATCCAGGTTCCCAGAATCATCCCCACCGGCGAGGAAACCATCGCCTTCCCGCAGACGGCCAGAGGTACGATCTGCGTCATACATCCCAACGACACCCTGAGCCGCATCGGACTGCGTTACGGCGCTTCACCTTGGATGCTGATAGCCGACAACCATCTCGCGAACCCGGCAGCGGCATACCAAGGGCAGGAACTGGTGGTCCCAGGCGACGGCCCTGGCCTGCTGCCTGCGCCTTTCGTGTCAATCGAGATACAACCGCTGCCTGTATCGCAAGGCACGACAATGATCGTCGCCGTATACACCACCGAGCCGGTGAAACTGCAGGGCAGGCTGTTCGACCAGGACGTGCACTTTGCCGAGGAGAAAGGCGTACACTACGGAATGGCGGGGGTGCACGTCTTCACAGAGCCGGGGTTCTACGAAATGACCTTAACTGCCTGGGATAGCGCTGGGCGCAGCACGGTGCTCACCACAGAGGTCGTAGTGAGCGCAGGCAGTTTTGGTTACGAACGAATTGATTTGCCCCCCGATCGAGCCAAACTACTCGATCCAATCACTATCGCCGCAGAGCGCGAACGTCTCGATAGTGTACGTTACACATTCACCCCAGATCGGCATTGGAAAGCGCCCTTCCAGCGCCCATGTCCGGGGGCAATCACAGCCTACTTTGGCACCCATCGCGCCTATGCCGCTGGCCCATACACCAGCTACCACAGCGGCGTGGACTTTCGGGCCCCGACCGGCACACCCGTTCACGCGGCTGCCGCGGGCACCGTAGTGATGGCCGAGCCACTTACTGTTCGAGGCAACGTCGTCTTTGTAGATCACGGGTGGGGAGTGTTGACAGGATACTGGCACCTCTCGTCTATCGATGTGGAAGTCGGGCAACGTGTAGAACAGGGAGAGGTAATCGCCCGGGTGGGCAACACTGGGCTGTCCACAGGGGCGCACCTTCACTGGGAGGTATGGGTCGGCGGGGTCAGCGTAGACGGCTTGCAGTGGCTGGATGAATCCTTCCCCTGGCCTGGATCCGAGGGATTGGCAACCGGCGGGTAGTCAACGCTACTCGACGAGCGCCCGCGCCTCATCGGCGCGCTCGGAGGGCACCAAAATTCGCACCGCTCCCATGCCGTCTATTACGATACCAAAAATCGGCCCCGCGCTCTCATATTCAAGTAACGCGGGGATACCCGCGCTTTCCAACTTGGCCTTTATGACGTGCGCTCGCGGCAGCCCATAGGCGACGCAGACAACGACAAGATCGGGGTGGCGTGATTCACCGTCATTCATAATCCCACTCCTATTAACCGTCTCTAGTTTGCCTCAACCGACGATATTTGTCAAACCGGCTCAAGCCTGGTATAATCGCGCGCGCATTGGTGCGATGATGGTACTCAGGAGACAAAAGTTGATTCAGCAGAAGACTCAGGATCCCAACTATTGGGACAAAGAGTTCAAAGTCACCTCCGACGATCTTCAATATCTCAGCACACTGCTGGTCGAGGAAGAATTACCACGCTCGGTTGAAGAGTTGGGCCAAGTCCTGGTTTTGCATCACTGCCAACAAGAACAAGCTCTCGTAGAGACGGTGCTTTCTGAGGGCACCCCCTACCAGCCCAAGCGCAGCTACGAGATCGGCGAACGGATCGTCTTTCCCGCCCTTGACTACCAGATAGGAGAGGTCGTAGGTGCGCGGCCCGGCCATAACCCTGAGTACGGCCCTTTTCAGATCATCCAAGTCAAGTTTGAAAAAGGTGCCCGGCGCGAGTTTGCCGCCGAGTTCATGGCCGACCATCCACTCAACCGCGAGGCGCAAGCCGCGACGCCGGGCGACGCCAAACAACACACCCCAGAGAAGCTAGCCGAGCTATATGGGCCGCAGGTAGGTAAGGAGTTAGAAAAGCAGCTTGAGGCAGAACCCGATTTCGTTCGCTTGGCCGGCAAGTGGTTCCCAAAGGATCTGTTGGTTGAAGTGAACATCGGCCATCTGAACCTAGCAGAAGCCGTACTCGACATGGCGAATGGTGGGCCTCTGCCGACGAAGGACCTCTTGGGCGATCTGGAACTGCCCGAGGAGATCACGCCTCAGTTGCGCATCTTCTCGCTGAACTATGCCCTGCAGGAAGACAAACGGTTCGACGAAGTGGGGCCTGCAGGCCAGGTGCTCTGGTTCCTGCATCGCCTGGAGCCAGAGAGCGTCCAGTCTACCCCATCCCTGTTGCAGTATCAGCCAGTAGCATACGATCCTGCGCTACTGACAAGCGAGATGCTGGCATTGAAAAACCAATTGGACGACGAATGGTCAGGCCTGGAAAGTCCCACTGAAGTGTCCGAACCGGTCACAGTCGTGCTGACGTACCCCCACTGGAAATCCGGCACACTGCCCCTCTCGAGTCAATTGGCGCACGTATTTCCAACCGGTCGCACGTACCGCATCCGCTTCACATTTGTGGACAAGACCGGTGAAGAGATGCCCGGCTGGGTCGTCCGCGAAGGGCGTTACGCCTACGGCCTGGAGAATTGGTACCAAACGCAGAATATACCTGTGGGTGCCTATCTGGAGCTAGAGTGCGACAAGGAACCTGGAAGGGTCAGCATTCGTCCCCGCCGCCGCCGCTCCAGACGGGAGTGGGTACGAGTTGCTCTGCCTATAGAAGGGCACCTGACCTTCGAGATGCGCAAAGAACTCATCGCCTGCGACTACGATGAGCTGATGATTGTGACAGAGGAAGATCCTGAAGCAATGGATGGGGTGCGAGCCTGCGTACAAGAACAAAGACTCTCGCTGGGCCAGTTGACCGCCGAGATCTTTCCCGAACTGGCCAAGTTAAGCCCCCAGGGTACTGTCCATGCAGCCACGCTCTACAGCGCAGTCAACGTCGCAATGCGCACGCCTCCCGGCCCGTTGCTGGCAGAGCTGGTCACCAGCGACGCATACGTGCCGGTAGGCGACAATTACTGGATCCTGCACATGAGGCCCCACGAGATCTAGTTGCTATGAGTAAGGTTACCGTTCCTCCCACCCTGCCGACATTGGTCAAACCCACGCTGGACACACCATTCCACATCGATTATGTATGGTGGGAACGGAGAGGGCTGCAGATTGACGTGGAGTTACGAGCTCACCTTTGCCAGGAGCATCAAGCCATATTCAGCGAACACTTTGATACAGAAAAGATCGACTGGGTGGATAAGAAAACTGGCGAAGTGACCAAGGTAGATGGTTTGCAGCACGTGCTGCAAGTACACTGCAGCCAGCAGCCCGACTACATCAACAAGGAGCTGTCGCTAGTAGACGCAGTCTTTCGAGTATTCCTGGCAAATGGCAATGAGCCCATGACAAGCGAAGAACTGAGCGCTATCACAGGTCGGCCGGCAGAGAAAATTCTGAGCACGCTCGCCGGGCGGAGGGTGTACAAGGGCATCCGGCCAGTGCGAAAGTAACCACGGTATCCCTGTGACCGACAGCGCCGCAAGAGTCGCGGCGCTGTTGCTTGCCCACCGCCATCACTGTTCGAAGAACCCCACGCTCCAGGCTTGACAGAGCTGTGCCGTTCGATTAGAATATCTCCGCACGCCCCAGTAGCTCAATTGGACAGAGCATCGGACTTCTAATCCGAGGGTTGCAGATTCGAGTTCTGCCTGGGGCGCCTGATACGTCGAGGGAGACCATGGGCACGGAAAACGTAACCGAGGGGATTCGACCAAACCTGACCTACTTAGCCAACGCGTTGTTGCAGTACTACAACGTAACTCACCCACCGACGCCGATTGAGCGGATAGCAAAAAGGCCACCCGCTGGCCTGCAAGAGCTCGATTTAGACAAAATCTCTAACATCGTGGAGCACGGGATGTATAACTACGCCCCACGCTTGGCAATGGCCCGTCTGCTGTGCCGCGAAATTACCCGCAGCATAATCACCCAAGAGAGGTTCGACGTAGACTTATCCACCGCTACCTACGCCGACGTCAAGTTTTTTGCCCGTTGCCTTTTGATGCCGTCACGGTGGGTGTACGAGCTATCCAGGCAGGGGCTATCCATCGAGGAAATCAGCACCCGCCTACAAGTCCCTTCATACGCCCTGGTGACCCGCCTGGTTGAGCTTGGCCTGCCGATCCCAAACACAGATTGAACGCTCGCGCGACTGCTATTTCCTCAAACTCCCTGACTGCCTGGGGACAGGTCGTGGTGCTAAGGGGCACACACATTTGAATCGGCCACCGCTGGAGCCTATCTGCACAGGCTGGTCCGGGAACTGGCACGCAGGGAAAAAGGAGCGGCGGGGATGGTCGCCGGAGACGTACTGGCTCATTTGGCGACAGCCTGGCAGCATATCGCAGGCCAGTGAAACAACCATCCACCGCCGTGGAAGTCAAAATGCAGTCACACGAGGTGGGTGTATGAACCCACCCCAATTTTGAATCGCGTTACGCCTTGGCGGCCTTGGGCGCCGCCGCCTCTTCCTTGGAGACAGCAGAAGCGGCAGCCTTCTTCGTCTCCTCAACTGCCTCCGCCAAGTGCCTCTGCCCCTCCTCCAAGACAACCTTGCTCTGAATCTGGAGTTCCTCAGCGCGGCGCTTGATGTCGGCCGTCACGGCCTCGACCTTGGCGCGCGCCTCCTCCATCGCATCCTCCGCCTTTTCCCGCAGCTCAATGCCCTTCTGTCGAATCTGCTCTCGAGTCTCCTCGCCGGACTGCGGTGCCAATAGGAGGGCAGCCGCTGCACCTACAAGCCCACCCACCAGAAAGCCCGCGAAGAAAGCTCCTACCTCTCCACCACTTCCATCACTCATCGTGCACCTCCTTTGAAGATAAAGGGTTACTCCTGTCCTGCTCCAAATCCTCACGCAACCCACCGATCTGCTGAAAAATGCGCCGCAAACCAGCCAGATACCCCGACCACTTCATCACCGGCGTGACGACGTTATGGCTGACGAACTGCGTCGTACCACGCACGGTCGCCAGCGTCTCGTTGGCCGCCTCCAGCATCGGCCTGATCTCGTCGCGCAGCAACACGACCAGCGATTGCACCTGCAGCATGAGCACAATCAGCAAAATGCCGATGACCAACGTTTCAAAGGCGACGAAAACGATCGCCGCATCCCGGAGCAAACTGATGACAACCGAGCCGGGACTTGGTGGGGCACCCGCATACGCCGCCTCATACGCATCAATCGAAAGAACAACGAGCAGCG
Organism: uncultured Anaerolineales bacterium; assembly: GCA_964635485.1. Classification (GTDB taxonomy): domain Bacteria; phylum Chloroflexota; class Anaerolineae; order B4-G1; family B4-G1; genus JAFGED01. Next base: position 2,244 of record CAZWPV010000020.1, on the reverse strand, counting down.
CGATCAAGCCGACTAACAACACTCCAGCCGCGATTGCGAATATGATGAACAGCCTTTTTGCCTTCAACTCCGCAGGCGAGAGTTCGGTCGGCGCGACCGGGCTTGGCTCCGCCGCCCCTGGAGATGCTGTGGCTACCTGGGGATCCTTTTGGGTTTCCATCGCACAATCATTATAGCATACATTTCTAGTGCATACAAATGGTTCCGCCCCCCAGCACGATCTCACCATCGTAAAGCACCAGGAATTGACCCGGCGTGATGTCACGCTGAGGTACATCAAAACGGACGTGGGCCTTTCCTCCCGGCAGCGGCGACACCGTGACGTCGGTCGGCTGCGCCCGATAGCGAATCTGTGCCAGGGCGCGAAACGGCGACTCTAGCGCCTCTCCACTGACGTAGTGCATCTCCTCGACCGCGCACTCGCCCCGGCCCAACTCCGCCGCTGTCCCGACGACGAGCGCGTTCTCCGCGGGCTCGATGGCGAGCACGTACAGCGGCTCTGCCGCCGAAATTTCCAACCCCTTGCGCTGGCCGATGGTGTAGGCAGGCAATCCCTTGTGCTGGCCCAGCACACGCCCGGACGTATCACGAATCGGGCCAGGCCGGAACAGATGGGGCGCGCGTCTCTCCAGGAAACGGCGATAGTCCCCATCAGCCGTGAAGCACAAGTCCTGGCTCTCGGGCTGCTCCGCCACGGGCAGGCCCCGCCGGCGAGCGGTAGCGCGCACTTCCTGCTTGGTCAGCTCGCCCAAGGGGAAAAGGACGCGCGTTAACTGTCCTTGAGACAGCGCGTGCAGAAAATATGATTGGTCTTTTTGAGGATCTAGCCCACGCAAAAGCCAATAGCGACCATCGACCTGTTGCACGCGCGCGTAGTGACCCGTCGCGAGAAATGTCGCCCCCAGAGCCAACGCCCTGTTCAGAAGAAAGCCAAAGCGGACAGCGCGGTTACACCAGACGCAAGGATTGGGCGTGCGACCGGCCCCGTATTCGGCGACGAGATAGTCCACCACACAAGTCTTGAACTCGGCCTCGGCGTCGACGAGGTAAAAGGGGATGTCGAGTTGAGTGGCGACGCGGCGCGCCCGATCGACCGCCGCAGGCGTGCAGCAGCGACTAGATTGACCGCCGTCCGGCCCGGGCTCGGCCCACAGCCGCAACATCACGCCGACGACTTTGTACCCCTGCTCGACCAGAAGCGCGGCGGCGACGGAGCTATCGACGCCGCCGCTCAGGGCAGCCACGACGCGCGATCCTTGCGAAAATTTAGTGACAGCCTCCAAACCGCTGGAGCAGCCACAGACAGAGAAGCTCCCAGCTGGAGCAGCTTGTAACCTTCGCAAGGTTTCTCCGCTCATCCGTCTGCTCTCAGCCGCCGGACAACGCCGGGTAACACCTCCAATACACGCTCGACGTCGGCCTCGTCGTTGGAGCGGCCCAGGGTGAGGCGCAGACTGCCGATGCTCCAACCGGGCGGCAGACCCATCGCCGCAAGCACGAAGGAAGGCTCTGGCTCTCCTTCAGCACACGCCGCGCCGGAGCTGGCAGCGATACCCTCCAAATCGAGGTCGAGCACCACTGCCTGCCCCTCGACTCCACGAAAGGCAAAGCTGGCATGATGGGGCAGACGGTGTCGGGGATGTCCCGTCAGGCGGCTGTCTGGAATGGACGCCAAGACCCCCTCGACGAGCCGGTCGCGCAGGTGGCGCAGACGCGCGGCCTCGGCTACCCGCTCCTCCTCCGCCAGCCGCAGCGCCGTCGCCAGCCCCACGGCGCCGGCGACGTTGACCGTCCCAGCACGGCGTCCACGCTCGTGACCGCCGCCGGTGATCGCAGGAAGAAGCACGGTGCCACGCCGCAAGTAGAGCAGGCCAACCCCTTTTGGGCCGTAAAACTTGTGCGCCGAAAGGGCCAGCAAGTCCACGTTGAGATCGTCCAGCTCCAGCGGAAGCCTGCCCGCAGCCTGCACAGCATCGGTGTGAAAGAGGATACCCCGCTCGCGGCAGATCCGCCCAATTTTGACCAGACGCTGCACCGTGCCAACCTCGTTGTTGGCCAACATCACACTCACCAGGACCGTATCGGAACGAATGGCTGCCGCCACGTCGTCGGGGTCCACAAGTCCATGCTCATCCACCGGCAGCCGCGCGACCTCGAAATCGAACAACTCGCGCAACTGCTCAACCGTGTTGCCCACCGCAGGGTGCTCGATCGGAGTCGTGACGATGTGGTTGCCACGTCCGC
>CAZWPV010000019.1:0-14224 GCA_964635485.1 uncultured Anaerolineales bacterium | reverse complement strand
AGCGCACGCCGTCGTAGCGGGCCAGGTTGGCGCTGGCCTCGGCCGGGGCGATGAGATAGTAGACCGGCAGCGCGTAGTCGGTGTGCGGCAGGCTGACCTCGCGCACTTCCGCGCCCAGGTCGGCCAGCACGTCCACCGCCGCGTGCACCGCCGTCTCCACTTCCGGCTGCATTCCCTCGATAAAGTATTCCTTCGGCACGCCGACGCGCACGCCCTTGATCTCGCCGACCAGGGCGGCGGGGTAGTCGGGCACGGGCGCGTCGATAGAGGTTGAGTCGCGGGGATCGTGCCCGGCGATGACCCTCAGCAGTAGCGCCGCGTCGGTCACGTCCTTGGCCAGCGTGCCGACCTGATCGAGCGAGGAGGCGTAGGCGATCAGGCCGTAGCGGCTCACCCTGCCGTAGGTGGGCTTGAGGCCCACCACGCCGCACAGCCCCGCCGGCTGGCGCACGCTGCCGCCGGTGTCTGTGCCCAGCGCGCCCAGACAGGCGTCGGCAGCGACGGCGGCGGCGCTCCCGCCGCTCGACCCGCCCGGCACCCGCTCCAGGTCCCAAGGGTTGTGGGTGGTGAAAAAGGCCGAGTTCTCGGTGGACGAGCCCATCGCAAACTCGTCGGTGTTGGTCTTGCCCAGCAGCACCGCCCCGGCGGACCTCAGCCGCGCCACGGCGGTGGCGTCGTAGGGCGGGACGAAATTCTCCAGGATGCGCGAGCCGCAGGTGGTGGGCACCCCCTTGGTGCACAACACGTCCTTGATCGCCAGGGGGATGCCCAGGAGCGGGCCGTTTTCTCCCTGGGATCGCCTCTCGTCCTTCGACGGCTCGACTGAGCTCGCCGAAGTCAGGCTCAGGACACGGTCGGCGGCGCGAGCCTGCTCCAGCGCCTCCTCCGGCGTCAGCGTCAGGTATGCCTTGACGTCGTTATCGACCGTCAGGATGTGCTCCAGCACCGCTTCGGTCAACTCCACCGAGGTGAACTCCCCGGCGGCCAATCGGGACCCGGCTCCGTGGATGGTCAGTTCGTAGAGATTCACAACGCTTCCCTCAATCCAGCACCGCCGGCACTTCAAAGCACCCGTCTTCGGCGGCAGGGGCGTTGGCCAGGATGTCCTCGCGTGGCATGGATGGCTCAGTCTCGTCCTCGCGCATCACGCTGCGCAGCGGCAGGACGGTCGCCATGGGCGAGATGGCCTCGGTGTCCAATCCTTCCAGCTTCTCAAAGTACTCAAGGATGGCCGAGAGCTGCTCCTGATACAGCGTCCTTTCCTCGTCGCTCAGGGTCAGCCGGGCCAGTTGGGCGATATGTTCGACTTGCTCCAGGCTCAATTTCATGGCACGCTCAAGCGAGTTCTGATGTAGCTGCGATTAAAGGTGCCTTCTCAATAATTTGGGGCAACATAGGTCAGAATGCCATTCCGACTTACTCCCGCTCCGACTTTTTGAAAAGACACCGCGATTATAGCATCATCGAGAGAGAGTGGCAACCCGCCAAGTCGCCCCTTTCCGGCAACCGTGTTATAATTGGACGCGATTCTGAGAAGGTGGAAATGATGTTCAACTTGGAGGACTTGCTCAGCCCCGATAGACTCATCGCATTGCTGATCATGTGCCTGACCAGCATGCCCATTCACGAATGGGCCCATGCCTGGACAGCCTACGAACTGGGGGATGATACGGCAGCCCTGCAGGGGCGGCTGACGCTCAATCCGCTGGCCCACATGGACTTGTACGGGACCCTCTCGTTGTTTCTGGGGTTCCTGGGATGGGGAAAGCCGGTGCCCGTCAACATCCATCGGCTGCGCGGCAACGTGCGCGCCAGTTGGGCGCTGGTCAGCTTCGCCGGGCCGTTTTCGAACTTGGTGATGGCGATGCTGGCGGCGATTCCCTTTCGCCTGGGGCTGCTGTCTGGGAGCAGCGAAACTGTCCTGTTCTTGCAGCGGATCTTTTTCTACATGATCGTGATCAATCTGAGCCTGATGCTCTTCAACCTGATCCCGATCCCGCCGCTGGATGGCTCGCGCGTCCTGGCATGGCTTTTGCCCGGGCAGCTCGCCCAAGAAATGGATCGACTGGAACGTTTTGCCGGTCCCCTGCTGATAATCGTTGCGCTCTTGATCGCACGGCTGCCGCTGTTCGACCGGCTCCTCCTCTGGCTATTCGAGCTATTGCTCACCAGACTGTGATGGTGAAGACAGCCTGCTATCGTGTGGCACAGTTCTTCCGGGCGGTGGTGGCGCGGGTTTCGGACGAGGAGGTAGAGCGAGCGACCCGCGCGCTGACGCCCGAGGCGCGGGCGCTCTTCCGCCGGCAGGCTGTTCAGGATCAGCGCCACGTGCTGGCCGTGTACGGCGCGCTCCGGCAGGCAGGTCACACGAATCCGCACCTGTTGGCGGCGGCGCTGCTGCACGACGTGGGCAAGGCCGCGGCCCGGTTGTCCTCGGTCCACCGGTCGATCATCGTGCTGTTGGGCCGTTTTGCCCCGCGCCTGCTGGCCCGCCTGAGCCGGGGTGAGCTTTGTTTTTGGAACCGCCCCTTCGTCGTTCACGCCCGTCACCCGCAGATCGGCGCGCGCTGGGCGGAGGAGGCCGGTTGCTCGTCGCTCGCCGTCGCCCTCATCCGGCGGCACGAAGAAAAACCAATCGTTGCACGCACTGAAAAAGATCGGCTGCTGGCCGTGTTGCAGGCAGCCGATGACGCGAATTGAGTACAGTGACCGAGACGTATCGCATCCTGATGATCGCCCCCACATCATTCTTCTCCGACTATGGCGGTCACATCCGCATCCTGGAGGAGGCGCGGGTGCTCCAGAGATTGGGGCACCGGGTGACCATCCTCACCTACTACCTGGGGCGCGACCTGCCCGACCTGGAGATCATCCGCACCCGGCCCACGCCCTGGCGGGCCGACTACGACGTCGGCTCCTCGCTGCACAAGCTGGCCTTTGACGCTTTCCTGGGCTGGACGGGGCTGCAGACGATCCGCCGCCGCCGCTTCGACGTCGTCCACGGCCACATGCACGAGGGCGCTTTCATCGGCTACTTTTTGAGTCGCTTCCTGGGCGCGCCGCTCCTGTTCGATTTTCAGGGCAGCATGACCGGCGAGATGACGGATCACCATTTTCTCAACCCCGATGGGCCTTGGTATCCCTGGATGCGGCTGCTGGAGTTGCGCATCGACCGGATAGCCGACGTCATCATCACCAGCAGCCAGCACGGAGCCACCCTGCTGGAGCAGGATTTCAATTGCAGCGCCCGCTGCATCCATCCGCTGCCGGATTGCGTCGACACCGATTTTCTCCGCCCCGGCGTGATCGATGGCCGGGAGGTCGCGGCCCGCAGGGAGGCCCTGGGAATCCCCGCCGGGCGTCCGGTCGTCGTCTACCTGGGGCTCCTGACCGACTACCAGGGCATACCGCTGCTACTGCAGGCGGCACGTATCCTCCAGCGGCGTGGGATGGACGCGCATTTCCTGGTCATGGGGTTCCCCGACGTGCCGCGTTATCGGGCGATGGCCGCCGATCTGGGCGTGGCCGGCCGGATCACCTTCACCGGCAAGGTGGCCTACGAGGAGATTCCGGCCCTCCTGGCGCTGGGCGACGTCGCCGTAGCGCCCAAGCGCTCCGCCACCGAGGGCTGCGGCAAGATCCTGAACTACATGGCGATGGGCCTGCCCACCGTCGCCTTCGACACGCCGGTCAGCCGGGAGTACATGGGCGCGCTGGGCGTATACGCCGGGCAGACCGGCGACCCGCTCGCCCTGGCCGACGCCATCGCCGGCCTGCTCGATGCCCCGGAGTGGCGCACCGACCTGGGACGTAAGCTACGGGCGCGGGTGGCCGAACATTTTTCCTGGGAACGCGCCGGGCGGCAATTGACGAGCATCTACCGTGATGTGCTAGAGCGAAAGGTTTGAGTCGAATGGAAACCGAGCAGTTCACCGGCTCTTACGTCGACGTCGTTGTCCTCTCGCCGGTCAAGACGCCACCGGGCGAGGCAGCGCCATCCTTCACCTACCACGTGCCGGATGAACTGAGAGGCCACCTGGACGTGGGCTCCCTCGTTGTCATCCCGTTTGGTTCGCGGCGGCTCTATGGCGTCGTCGTCGGATTCAGCGATGAAACCCCCATCCCGGAGACCCGCCCCGTCGAGTCGCTGGCGGACGAGGAGCCGGCTCTCACGCCGACCCAAATCCAGCTAGCCCGCTGGATGAGCCGCGAGTTCCTGGCTCCACTCTGGCGGTGTCTGATGCTGATGCTGCCGCCGGGCGCGATGGGTCGCGCCGACGTGCAGGTCGAACTGGTCAAGGAGGAGATCGAGGACGGCGACGCCAAGACCGAGGCACAGGAGCAACTGATCACCGTGCTGGATGCCAAAGGGCCGCTGCGTGGGGGACAACTGAACCGCTTGTTGCCGCGCAAGCAGTGGCGGCGCGCCGCCGACCAACTGGCCCGCCGGGGCATAGTTGTCAAATCATCCTTCCTGGCCCCGCCCCGCGCCCGCCCGCAACGGGTGCGCACGGTCGAGTGGGTCGCCAGTGATGTCGATATCGATGAGGCTCTGGCCGGTCTGCGCAGCGAGTGCTACCCCGCCATCGTCCGCTTCCTGCGCGCCGAGGGTGGCCCGGTGGACGTGAGTTGGGTCTATGCCGAGACCGGCTGCCAGCGCTATCACCTCACCAAGCTGGCCGAGCGCGACTTGTTGGCCTTTGATACCGAGGAGACCTGGCGTGACCCCCTGGCCGACGAGACGTTCGTCCCCGACACGCCTCCGAAACTCACGTCGGATCAGCAGGCTGTGTGGGACAGGATCAAACCGCAAATAACAAATGACAAATCGCAAGTCTTTCTCCTGCACGGGGTCACCGGATCGGGCAAGACCGAGATTTACCTGCGCGCCGTGGCCGAGGTATTGGCGCAGGGGCAACAAGCCATCGTCCTGGTGCCCGAGATCAGCCTGACGCCGCAGACGGTCCACCGCTTCGGCGCGCGCTTTGGCCGGCGGGTCGCCGTCCTCCACAGCGCGCTCACCGAGGGCCAGCGGTACGATGTCTGGCGGCAGATTCGCGCCGGCATGAAGGATATCGTGGTCGGCCCGCGCTCGGCGCTTTTCGCCCCACTCTCCCGGATCGGCTTGATCGTCTTGGACGAGGAGCACGACCCCAGCTACAAGCAGGAAGCGCCGCCGCCCCGCTACCACGCTCGCGACGCGGCGCTCGAGCTGGCTCGCTTGACCGGTGCGACGGCCATCCTCGGCTCTGCCACGCCCAGCCTGGGAGCCTACGTCCGCGCCCGGCGGGGGGAGTGGACGCTGCTGGAGATGCCTCGCCGCGTGATGGCCCACGTCCAGCGTCTCGCCGAGCTACAGTCCCGCTACAATCTACCTCGGAGCCACTTTCGCCCTGTGGGTGAAGAGTCCACCGAGGCGCGCTACATGGAGCTGCCTCCGGTGCAGATCGTCGACCTGCGGGCCGAACTTCGCGCCGGTAACAGGTCTATCTTCAGTCGCGCGCTACAGGGCGCGGTGGACGAGACACTGAAGCGGGGCGAACAGGCGATCCTGTTCCTCAACCGGCGGGGAACGGCCACCTTCGTCATGTGCCGTGACTGTGGTCACGTCTTGAGCTGCCCACAATGCGAAACGCCGCTGATCTACCACGGCCCGCGATCTCGCCTGGTGTGTCATCACTGCAACTATCGCCAGGCCCAACCCGACCGCTGCCCCCAGTGCGGCGGCGACCGCATCCGCTATTTTGGCCTGGGCACCGAGCGGGTGGAGCAGGAAGTGCATCGGCGCTGGCCCGAGGCGCGCACGCTGCGCTGGGATCGCGACACCGCCCGCAACCACGCCGCCCACGCCTCCATTCTGCACCTTTTCAGCACCGGCCTGGCCCACGTCCTCGTCGGCACGCAGATGATTGCCAAGGGGCTCGACCTGCCGCTGGTGACGGTCGTCGGCGTCATCTCGGCCGATACGATGCTCAATCTGCCCGACTTTCGCGCCAGCGAGCGCACGTTCCAGTTGTTGGCCCAAGTTGCCGGGCGGGCGGGGCGGGGGCTGTTGGGCGGGCGCGTCGTCCTCCAGACCTATCACCCCGACCACTATGCCGTCGTCGCCGCCGCCGCCCACGACTATGCCGGTTTCGCCGCCCGCGAGCTGGCCTTCCGCCGCGAGCAGGGCTACCCGCCGTATCGTCGCCTGGTCAAGCTGGTCTACGAGCACGCCAGCCCCTCTCGCGCCCGGGCCGAGGCGGAGGCGCTGGCGGGGAGCTTGAGCGACGCGCTGGCCCGGCGAGGTCTCCCGGCAAGTGACCTGATCGGCCCTGCGCCCGCTTTCTTTGCCCGCCTACGAGGCCGTTACCGCTGGCAGATTCTCCTGCGCCATACCGACCCCGCCCGGTTCCTCTGCGCTGTTCAAGTCCCCGCCGGTTGGCGAGTGGATGTGGATCCGGTGAGTGTGTTGTAGATTTGTACTCCCTGCGTCTGTGGTGTATAATCGAGCGCAAATCATATCTTTCGGAGGAGAGGAATCATGGGCAAACCACTGGCGTTTATTGTCGAAGACCACCTGGATGCCGCTACCATCTTCTCAGAGGCGCTAAAGGCAGCCGATTTCGAGACGGAGATCATCCGGTCGGGCGATGTGGCCTTGGAGCGCTTGTCCGAGACGGTGCCGGACATGGTGATCTTGGACCTGAACCTCCCTCAAGTATCAGGGGCAGACATCCTGGCCCAGATTCGCGCCGACGAGCGGCTCGCGGGGACCTGTGTGGTCGTCGCCACCGCGCACCCGCAACTGGCAGACACCGTTCATAGAGAGGCTGATCTGGTGCTTCTCAAGCCCATCAGCTTTACCCAGTTGCGTGGACTGGCTTTGCGTCTGGGTTCGACCGATTCTGCGGAAGAGTAGTATTCCCGTATCTTTTCAGTATTCTGGGGAAAATAGCGAGTAGGTCGGATTTGCTATCCGACTAGGCGGCGGTTAGCAAAACCGCCCTACATCTGCCCCGATTTATTTATAAGATACGTATTCCCCTTCCGACCAGAAATTCCCGTCCTGGGAAGACAGGCTGGGTTTTATACAAAGCTGACTCGATCCTGGCATCGTCGCCGACGCCGGTCTGGCACCAACGACCTGTGCGTGGCGGCGGTGTTTTTTTGCTTTGGGAGCTTGAAGGCACCGACGTCTGAACCGCTTCAAGCAGAGTAGACAGGCCTGCCTATCTCTGGTAAAATGGCACGCGATGTACAGAGAACAGATGGGCAAAGTGTGGCGCTGCGCCTGGCCGGTGCTTATCCTGGGCCTGTTGTGCGCGATTTTCTTCTGGGACGTGCTGTGGCTGCCCAGCAGCCGCATCGTGGCCGGGAACGACCTGGCCAACATGTTCCGCCACTGGCTCGATTTCGCCGTCGGCTCGATCAGGGAGGGGCGGCTGCCGCTGTGGAATCCCTACCTGTCCTCTGGGCTGCCCTTCGTCTCCAATCCTCAGCCGGCGCTGTTCTACCCGCCCACGTGGCTGGCGTTGCTGGTGCCCGTCCCCAAGGCGCTGGGCTTGATCGTCGTGCTTCACCTGTGGCTCGCGGGCGTGGGGATGATCGCCTGGCTGCGCTCGGAGGGCGCATCGTCGTCGGGGGCGCTCTTCGGTGGGATTGTCTTTGCCTTCAGCGGCTACTTTTTCGTGCGCGTGCAGGCGGGCCACCTGGGCGTCATCACCACCGGGACGTGGCTGCCGTTCGTGCTGTGGGCCTGCCGGCGGGCCGTGACGCGGGGCTCGTGGGGGCTGGCCGTGCTGGGAGGACTGCCGGTCGGGCTTTCGATCCTGGCCGGGCACACGGCCTCGTTCCTCTACGTGGCGCTGGGGTTGGCCGCCTACGCCGTTTTCTGCGCCTGTGAGCGCTGGCGGGAGGAACGGTCGGCGCGGGCGGCGGCGCTGCCCCTGCTCCAGTCAGGCGTGATGCTCGTCGTCGGGTTGGTGCTGGCGGCGGTACAAGTCCTGCCGATGGTGGAGTTGGTGATGCATTCGATCCGCCAGGGCAGCGGCTACGATTTTGCCGCCCGGTTCTCCTGGCCGCCGGGCCACCTGTTGACTCTGCTGGTGCCCAACTTTTTCGGCGAGCCGCTGCGCACCGGCTATTGGGGCGACGGCATCTACGACGAGTTCATCCTCTACGTCGGCGTCCTGCCGCTGTTGCTGGCGCTGCTGGGATTGAGGCTGCGCCACCGGCTGAAACCGTTCCTGTTCGCCCTCGGCCTGGGCGCGCTGCTGCTGGCCTTTGGGGAGTACGGCGCGCTCCATCGTCTGTTCTACCGCTTCGTGCCGCTGTTCCAGTCGGCGCGGGCACCGGCCAGGGCCGGCTTTCTCTTCACGCTGGCCGCCGCCGCGTTGGCCGGGTTGGCGGTGACGGCACTTACATCCGCCTCCCTCCCTCTGTCCCCCCTATTTGGGGGGAGTAAGGGGGGGAACGAGCGGAGGCATCTGCTCGCGCCGCTGAAGCACTCGTTGGTCCTGACCGTGGCGGGGATCGCGGCGGCAGCGGTCGTGGCCGGATTCCTGGCTTTCGCCTGGGGGCGCGAGTCGAACCCGGAGGCCGGGCGGCTGTACCACGTGGCCAACCGTGTGGCGACCTTCTTGTTCTTCTTCCTCCTGTCCGCCGGTCTGTTGAGCGCTTGGCGTAACGGCTCGCTCTCCCGCCGCGCGTTCTGGCTGTTGGCGGTGGGGCTGGTGCTGCTCGATCTGTGGGCCTTTGGCGGCGAGGCAGTACAGCCGGTGGACGTGCCGGAGAGCACCTACTGGCGCATCGTGGCCCAGGCGGTGGAGGATCCCCAGGCGACGCGGGTGCTCCCCTGGGGGTTGAGCGACTTTGAGCAAAACGGCGGCATGCCCTTTGGGCTGCGCAGCGTCTTTGGATACGATCCGTTGGTGCTCGAGCGGTACGAGGATTTCATCACCTCCCTGCCCGATCCCCGCGCGCGGACCTACGACCTGCTGAACGCCGGCTACCTGGTGACCACGGCCCCCCAAGATTTTGCCGACGGTCCCGATGCTCCGCGCCTCGTGATCGAGGAGTCGGGCGTGTGGGTCTACGAGCGCCCTGGCGTGCTTCCACGGGCGTGGGTCGTGCCGCAGGTCGAGGTGCTGGGCGACGAGGCGATGCTGGCCCGCATCCACGAGCCGGACTTCCACCCGCGCGCGGTGGCGCTGGTGGAATCGCCGCTGGCGTGCGCAGGCGATGGGACCGGCGCGGTGGAAAGCGTGCGCGACGAAGGAAACTGGGTCGAAGCGCGAGTGCAGGGCGGCGGCGGGTTGCTCGTCTTCAGCGAGGTGCACTATCCAGGCTGGCGGGCCGAGGTAGATGGCGAGCCCGCGCCGCTGGTGCGCGCCGATTACGTCCTGCGCGCCGCCTGCGTGCCAGCGGGCGAGCACCGGGTCGTGCTGGTGTACGATCCGCCGCTGCTCAAGATCGGCTTGGCGATCACCGGCATGGCGCTGCTGTTGGTCTTTGGCGTCGCCGTCTGGCAGTTCCGGTGTGGGCGCGATTTCCGAATCGCGCGGACGCGGAATGGAGTCCGCGCCTGCCAAGACGGCGGAGGTGACCCCGCGTGAATTCGTCTCGCCGCCATCTCATTTCGTCATTGGTCATTGGTCATTGGTCATTGTTAGTTATCCTCGTTGTCTACCTGGCGCTGGCCATCGCCTACAGCCTGGCCTCCCCCATCTACGAGCCCACCGACGAGGTACGCCACTTTCGTTATGTGCGCCACATCCTCGTCTATCGTGAGCTGCCCGTGCAATCGGCCGAGGGGCCGCGCGCGCAGAGCCATCACCCGCCGCTCTACTATGCTCTCGGTGCGCTGGTGAGTTGGTGGGTGCCGGTCGAGCAGGGCGTCTACTACGAGCCGCCCCCCAATCCCTTCTGGGCCTACCGCTATTGGGAGCTCAGCTTTGACAACAAGAACCAGTACCTGCACGGCGTCGACGAGCAGTTCCCCTTCCACGGCGTCACGCTGGCCGTGTACGCCGTGCGCTGGATGACGGTGCTCATCGGCGCGGGCGTCGTCTGTGTGACCTACTTTATCGGGCGCGAGGTTTCCCCCGACCGGCCCGCGCTGGCCGCGGGCGCGGCGGCGCTGGTCGCCTTCAACCCGCAGTTTACCTACCTGAGCGGCGCGATCAACAACGACATCCTGGCCGGTCTGTGCGGCGCGGCGGTGCTCTGGGCGTGCGTCCGATTGGTGCGGCGAGGCCCGAGTTGGCGCGCCGATGTCACGATGGGCCTTTTCTACGGCCTGGCGCTCCTCACCAAGTTCAACCTGGTGGCGCTGCTGGCCCTCATCGAGTTGGCTTACGCGCTGGCCGTGTGGCGCGCGCGTGATGGTTCGGCTTCGCGCGCGCAGGCTTGGAGGGTGTTCGTGCGGGGCAACCTGATTGTCCTGGGGTTAGCGGCTCTCATCGCCGGGTGGTGGTTCGCGCGCAACTGGGTGCTCTACGGCGATCCGACGGCGATGAACATGGTCAACCAGCTTTGGAAGGGTAGCGAAGCATCCGAGGGCTGGTGGGCCGTGGGTCAGAGCTTGCCCTATCTCTGGAGCAGCCTGTGGGGGCGCTTCGGCTACGGGCAACTCCCTCTGCCAGAGGTCGTCTACCAGGCGCTTTTCTGGTTCTGCGTGCTCGCGCTGACCGGTCACCTGCTCCCCCGCCGGGAGCGCGGCGGCTTTGTCGTCTTGATCCCTCTGATGGCCAGCATCGTTCTCTTTGTCGGCGTCGTCTTTTATTACATCGCGATCCAGCCCGCCGGGCCGATGGGGCGCTTTCTGTTCCCCTGCCTGCCTGCGTTTGCCGTGTTGGTCTCCCTGGGGTTGAGCCAGATTTTCCCCCGCCGCTGGGATTGGCTGGCCGGGCTGGTGGTGGCAGCCTGTGTGGCGGCGCTGGCCGTCTACGCGCTCGTCGGCGTGCTGGCCCCGGGCTTTGGCCGCCCTCGCCCGCTGACCGACGCCGAGATCGCGGCCATCCCGAATCGCGTGGACATCGACTTTGGCGGCGCGGCGCGCCTGCTGGGCTACAAAGTCGCGCCGACCACCGTCAGGCCGGGCGAGGAGGTGGAGGTCACGCTATACTGGGAGCCGCTGGCGCGCACCGAGCAAAACTATGCCGTCTTTGTCCACCTGTTGAGCGACGTGGGCACGATGGTGGCCCAGCGCGACACGTATCCCGGCCTGGGACGCTACCTGACCACAGCCTGGGAGCCGGGCGTCGTCTTTGCCGACACCTACCGCATGCACGTCCCGGAGACGGCCTATGCCCCGGATGCGGGGTACGTTCAAGTGGGCCTCTACCTGCCCGACGGCCCGCGCCTCACCACGTCCGACGGGCGCGATGCGCTGCGCCTGGCGACGGTCGAGGTCCTGGCCCACGCGAGCGAGTTTCCCAATCCGCTGGACGCCAACTTTGACGGAAAGGCCGCGCTGATCGGCTACACGCTGGATAGACGCATCGCGCGCCCCGGCGAGACGATTCGCCTGACCCTCTACTGGCGGGCATTGGCGCCGATGGAGAAAAGCTACGGCGTGTTTGCTCACGTCCTGGGCGACCAGGATCAGGTCTGGGCCTGGAACGACGGCTGGCCCGTCGAGGGACTCGCCCCGACCTTTACCTGGGAGCCCGGTCAGATCGTCGAGGACGTGCGCGACCTGACGTTGGGAGCGACGACACCGCCCGGCTTTTACGACATCGAGGTTGGTCTGCACAACGAGGAGCGCCTGCCCATCGTGGCGGAGGATGGCCATTGGCTGGGGAATCGCGTGCTGCTGAGCAAGATTCGGGTAGTGAGCGAGTCAACAGATTAGGAGAGCAAATGAAGAGGAAAATTTGGACGAACGTCCTGCGCGTGGTCATCAGCGTTGGCGGGTTGGCCTACGTGTTCCTGACCAACGACTGGCGCGACATACTGGCCGAGCTAGGCCAGGCGGATTGGCGCTTCCTTCTGGCTGCCTTCCTGCTTTACGTGATCAGCCTGATCGTCCGCGCCTTCCGCTGGTTCGTCCTCGTCCGCAGGCTGGCCCCCGACGTGCCCTTCGGTCGCCTGCTGCGTCTGTACTTTGTCGGGCAGTTTTTCAGCACCTTCCTGCCCAGCATCTATGGCGGTGATGTGATCCGGGCGCTGGAACTGACGCAGGACGCCGATACCTCGGCCGCCATCGGCACCGTTCTGCTCGACCGGCTGACGGGCTTGATGATGCTCGCCCTGATGGGATTGATCGTGTTGCCTTTCCAGGCTGCGCAGATGGAGCCCTGGCTTGTCTGGCTGATGCTCGCCGTGATGCTCGCCGTGTTGACCGGGGGGACGTTGCTGATAGAGGGCCGCCTCCTGCGCTGGCTCACCGGTTGGCTCCCGTCGCGCCTGTCTCTGGCAGGGCAAGGGACGCTGGGGAAGGTCTATGCCGCGATCACCGGCTGTGGCTGGCGGGCAGTGCTGAGCGCTTTCGGAGTATCCATCATCTTCAACGTGATCAACGTCGCCATCAACTGGCTGTGTGGTGAGGCTGTGGAGACCGGCATAAGCCTGGCGCATTTCTTTGTCATCAGCTCGCTTTTCTCCATTGCGGGGATGATTCCCTCCATCGGTGGTTGGGGCGTGCGGGAGACGTTGGGTACGCTCATCTTTGCATCGGTCAGCGATGAAAAGGCGGCAGCCTGGGGCGTAGCGCTCAACCTGGTCACGTTGACCGCAGGGCTCGTCGGCGGCGTAGTGTACGCCACCGAGGGCATACTGGGCCTTCGGGGGCCCCGGCAGGCAGATCTGCACACCGACGAAGAGGCCTGATTTGCCAGGCCCGCGCAGTCATGCTATCATAAGCACCGCAAACCGGAGATATCGCGATGGCTCTATCGGTGGATGCCTATCATGGCGTGAGTGGTTTCAAGGAGTTGGCAGGTGAGTGGAACGACCTGCTGCGTCGTTCTCCTGCCGACACCGTCTTTCTCACGCTGGAGTTTCAGCGCGTCTGGTGGCGATACCTGGGTGAGGGGGATCTGCACATCGTGACCGTGCGCGACGGCGGCGAGTTGATCGGCATCGCGCCGCTTTTTGCGACCACCGACTCGGAGGGTCAGCGCGTGCTCGCGATCGTCGGCTGCGCGGAAGTGGCTGATTATCTCGACCTCATCGTGGCCGAGGGGTGGGAGGAGGAAGTCTGCGCTGCGCTGGTGGACTATTTGACCTGGCTGGATGCCCCTGATTGGGACGCACTTGACCTGTGCAACATCCACCAGGATTCGCCCACGCTGACGATGCTGCCCCCCCTGGCCAAGGCGCACGGTTGGACGGCGTCGGTGGCGAAAGAGGACGTCTGCCCCGTCGCGCAGTTGCCCGGCACGTGGGACGAGTACCTGCAGATGCTGGGCAAGAAGCACAGGCATGAACTGCGGCGCAAGCTGCGCCGGGCCGAGGCCCAGGGGAGTCTGCGCTGGTACATCTTCGGCCCGGAGCACAATCTGGGGGGCGAGATTGAGGATTTCCTGGACCTGATGGCGGCCAGCACGCCGGACAAGGAGGCCTTTCTCACGCCTCGGATGCGCAGCTTCTTTCGCGAGTTGGCGCACGTGATGCGCGACGCGGGGTGGCTGCAACTGGCATTCCTCGAAATCGAGGGGCAGAAGGCGGCTGCCTACCTCAATTTTATCTACAACAACCGCGTGCTGGTCTACAACTCGGGGCTCGACTGGCAGTCCTTCCCCCATCTCAGCACGGGCATCGTCCTGGCCGCCTACTGCATCCAACATGCCATCGAGCAAGGGCGCGCAGCGTTCGATTTCATGCAGGGCGACGAGCGCTACAAGTATCAGCTCGGCGGCCAGGACGTCGAGGTGCGGCGGCTCCTCGTTCGCAAGGTATAGGCAAAAGTGCCAAGCACTCGAGAAGTGCCTGGCACTTTCAAATAAGCTAACCCCGTGCGCGCTCCAGCAGGATCATCATGAGCAGGCTCAAGAGTGCCCGCTGTTCCTCTCCCTGGCTGATCTCTGCCAATTTATCCAGGGAGAACTTGCCCTCGAGGAAGGCGGGTTGTTTCGTCAGCCGCATGATGGGCGTTCCATCCGCGCGCGAGAGCAGGTATTTGGGATGGAACATGTAGCCCGAGAAAATCCCCACGATCGGGATCTCGCCGATTACGGCGTCGATCACTTTCACCCACGGGTTTTCCTCGGCGATGTTCATGACGATTTCCTCGCCGTCG
>CAZWPV010000018.1:3572-14882 GCA_964635485.1 uncultured Anaerolineales bacterium | reverse complement strand
CGAGGGTGCTGAAGGAAATCGTGGGCCACGGCGAACGGGCTGGCTGGAGCGCCGCCGCCTTCTTTCGCGATGCACTCAAAAAAGCGGCGAGCCACCCGCCCGCGCAGCGCCCCCAACCAGAAGCCACACCCGCCGGGCCGCTGTTTGCCACCGCCAAAGACAGACCCCTGCAACCCGTAAGCAAACGAAAACCCCTGGATGTGAATCGATTGGCCACGCTCCTAGAAGAAGGCGGAGCCTTCCAGTCGCGCTTCCCCGGCTACGAACACCGCCCCCAGCAAGTGTCGATGCTGCGCGGCGTGGCGCAGGCGTTAAGCGATGGGCAGCACATGCTGATCGAAGCCCCTACGGGCGTCGGCAAGTCGTTGGCCTATCTCATCCCCGCCGTCCACTGGGCACACCAAAACGGCGAGCGGGTGGTCATCTCAACCAACACCATCAACCTGCAAGAGCAGTTGTATCACAAAGATCTGCCCGATCTGACCCAGATTCTGCCGTTCGAGTTCCGCGCCGCCGTGCTCAAAGGCCGTTCCCACTATCTCTGCCCGGCCCGCCTGCAGGCGCTGCGCCGCCGAGGGGCCAACTCCCCCGACGAGGCTCGGCTACTGGCAAAAATCCTCGTCTGGCAGCTCGAAACCACCGACGGCGACGGCGACAGCCTGTTCAAGCCCAGCCCGACCGAGCGCTTCTTGTGGCGGCAGCTTTCGGCTGATCACGAGGGCTGCGACCCCGAGCGCTGCCACCGCTTCCACCAATCCAACTGCTACTTTTACAACGCCCGCCGAGCCGCCGAGTCTGCCCATCTCATCATCGTCAACCACGCGCTGCTGTTGGCCGACATCGCGGTGCAGAACCGCGCCCTGCCCGATTACAAGCACCTCATCGTGGACGAGGCGCATCATATGGAATCGGCCACCACCGACGGGCTCAGCTTCGAGGCCGACCGCGCCCAAATGCGGAGGATGTTGAGCGAGATGGGCAAGGTCGGTCAAACTGGCCGGGTGACGGGCCTACTGGCCGAGATACTCGGGCGCTGCCAGAAAGCCAATCTTCCCGGCGAGATCGGCGAAAAACTGGAACTCTTTGTCGGCAAAGTCGGAATGGCGGTCAACCGTGCCACGCATCAACTGGACGCCTTCTTCGACTGCCTAGAGGGGTTCGTTGCGGAGCACACGGAAGGCCGGAGCAGCCAGTACACCTTTCGCCTGCGGCTCACTTCGGGTCTGCGCGTACAACCGGCCTGGGAGACGGTCGAGATCGCCTGGGATGACGTCAACGTTCCCCTGAAAGCCGCCGTCGACGGCCTGGAGCGACTGGCCGGCAGCCTGCAAGACCTGGAGGAGTTTGACATCCCCGACGCCGAGGACCTGGAGGCCCAGGTGCTGGGCGTCGCGCGGCGGCTGGGCGAGGCTGCGGTACAGGTAAGCCAGATGATCACGCAACCCTCGCCGTCTCTTATCTACTGGCTAGAGATGTCCCCCAAAGGCGACAACCTCAGGCTGCACGCCGCCCCACTGCACATCGGCCCGCTGGTCGAGGAGCACCTGTTCCACAAGAAGGAATCGGTGATACTGACGTCGGCCACGCTACGCACGGGAGGCAGCTTTGACTTTTTGCGCGAGCGGCTGCACGCCTGGGAGGCCGACGAATTGGCGGTCGGCTCGCCCTTCGACTACGAGAACTCGACGCTGGTCTACCTGATAGACGACATCCCAGAGCCGGGCCAGAGGGGCTACCAGCGGGCTGTAGAGCAAGGCATGGCGGCGCTTTTCCAGGCCACAGATGGGCGGGCATTGGGATTATTTACCTCGTATAGCCAACTACGCAACACGCTAGAGGCCATAAGAGCGCCCCTAGAACAGGCAGGCATCACCGTCCAGGCGCAGGGTGAGGGCATCTCACGGGCGCAGCTTCTGGAAGGTTTCCGCACAGGCAAACGACAGGTACTGCTGGGCACGCGCAGCTTCTGGGAGGGAATCGACGTACCGGGCGACCCGCTCAGCTGTCTGGCGATCGCCAAGCTGCCCTTTAGCGTCCCCAGCGATCCCGTCTTTGCAGCGCGGTCCGAGACCTTCGAGCAGCCCTTTCTCGAGTACGCCGTGCCGGAGACCATCCTGCGCTTCCTGCAGGGCTTTGGGCGGCTGATCCGCACCCGCACCGACCGGGGCATCGTGGCCATCTTTGACAAGCGGCTGCTGACCAAGAGCTACGGCCCGCTGTTCATCGAATCCCTGCCCGAGCCGACGATTCGCCAGGGGTCGGTCACGTTACTCCCAAAGGCCGCCGCCGAGTGGCTCACCGGTTGACAAGCCTCTCAGCAGGGATATAATCACATCATCGTTTGTGATGCGAGGAGATATCGATGCCCCTGTTCTATCCCTCATTCAGCGCGCTGCACCTGGCCGACCAGATATTTGACGAGATCGGCAGGCAAACCACGGGCTACGAAGGCCGCGTAGGTGCAATCTGGTATTGGCGGCTGCCTGCCGGCATCCTGGCCGCCGCCTGGATGGACAACACGGTGACGGAGGAACGATGGGACGTGATCCGCGCCCAGGCCAGCACCCCCAGGGCCGGCATCTTTAGCACGGCCGATTTTCCCTTTGCGGCCTATGGCACCACCCCCTCTTCCCCCCCCTTCATCCACGACCTGCAAGGGGAAGCCGAGTGGTCAAACCGGCTGTACTTCCAGATGGGGTACATGATCGAAGACATGGTGCATTGGCTGGGCATGCTCCACGCCATCGCCATCTCCCCCCAGATCAGCACGCCGGCCGCCCTTCCAGCCCTCAGCCCGCTCGAGCGCCGGTTGGTGCACTATGCCGTAAATGAGCTAGAGGGACAATTTACCATCACAGCGCTACACAAAGCCTTCCGTGACGAAATCTCGCGCTCCCGCCTGAGCGCGCTGGCGCAGGCCTGGGAGCTTGGAGAGCTACTGACCAAGCGTCCCCGCCGCGTGACCTACGCACTGCGGGTATTGGCAGAAGAGGAAAACTAGCCCAACCACTCAAAAAGAAAACGGGGCAGGCTAACCTCACGCCTGCCCCGTCGTTTACTTGGCTCGAGGCGAAAAAGCCACGCGACTCACTTGGCCGGCAGGGTAAAGCTAAACGTACTCCCCTTCCCCACCTCGCTCTCCACTGCCACATCCCCGCCAAGCTTTTCCACGATGCGTCGCACAATGGACAGCCCCAACCCATGCCCAGTAACACGCACCTGCTCAAGCTGCGTGAACGGCGTGAACAATCGCGTTTGATCCTCAGGCGAGATGCCGGGGCCGTTATCACGCACCCAGAAGCGCACAAACCCGTCATCCTGCACCTCGGCCCCAAGCTCCAGATGGGGCGGCTGGCCGCCATACTTGATGCCGTTGCTGAGGTAATTGGCCCACACCTCTTCAATCCAAGGATTGTAGCCCACCGCAGTCGGCCATGCGTCCGGCAGGACGATCTCGGCCCCTTTTTCCGCAGTCAGAAAAGCCAAGCGCTGCATGGCCTCGGATACTACGATGGCCATATCAAAATGCTCATGCTGCACCTCTGTCCTGCGAATCTCAGCCAACAAGAGCAACTCGCCGATGATGTTACCCATCTTGCGCCCATTCCGCGCAATCGACTGGAGGTAATACCGCGACTCCTCTTGACCTTTGAGCACCTCAGAAAGGTCCTCCGTCAGCACGTCCGCATAGCCAACGATAACTCCCAGCGGGGTCTTGAGATCATGGGCCACCGTGTGAGCGAAGGCGTTCAGGTCTTCGTTGCGCGCTTGGAGCTCGGCGGTCTGCTGACGCAGCGTCTCCACCAGGTGGGCATTGTCGATGGCGATAGCACCCGACGCAGCCAATGTCTCCACCAAGGAACAGTCGGCCTCGGTAAAGTTGCCGCCTTTCCTATTCACGACTTCCAGCACGCCGATGACGGCATCGCGGACTCGCAACGGCACAGCAAGCAACGAAGTCGTATGATAGCCAGTCCGCGCGTCAATATTGGGGGAAAAGCGACGGTCGTCCGGCGCGTGAGAGACGATAGCACTCTTGCCGGTTTTCGCCACCCAACTGGCGATGCCCTCGCCAGGGCACAGGCGCAGGTTGACCAAGGAGTGCTTCAATCCGTGGTGAAGAGCTCCCCGGCAGACCAGCCACCCCTCCCGCTCCTCGTCCCACAGCCAGACGGAGCCCCCCTCCGCCCCGATGATCTCTGTCACGGCCTGCAACAACCTGTCAACGACCTGCTGCATGTCGAGCGTGGCGGTGAGCGACTGGCCGAGGTTGTTCAGCAAGGTCAAGTCGCGATTGCGCTGCTCCAAAGCCTCGACCGCTCGCCGCTTCTCTTCGGCGAGACGGCGCTGATGAAGCACCTGCTCAATCACGGTAGGCAGTAGCTCAAGGTAGCCCCCGTCCACGTCCTTGACGATGTAGTCGCCCGCCCCCAACTTCATAGCCTTTACAGCGGTCTCCTCGTCGCCGGTCCCGGTGACCATAATCATGGGCGGCAGGGGCCCCTGTGTCGCCATGATACGAATCACTTCAAGCCCACTATGAATGGGCATGTTCTGATCCACAGCCACGACGTCGTAGGTACCCTGCTCGTACATGGCGAGACCCTGCTCGCCATCAGGCGCGACATCTACCTCATACTCCGCCTGCTGCAATTTCTTCTGAAGAAGACGGGCCAAACCGGCATCATCTTCCATGTAAAGGATACGAATGGGTTCAGACTCGGCCATAGAGACTCACCCTCCTTGTGGCACTTTGACAACAGATAGAAACAATCCAAGCTTGCGGATCGCTTCAGAAAACTGCTCATAGTCCAGTAGTGGCTTGGTAAGGAAAACGTTACATCCGAGCTCGTAGCACTTTGATACGTCCTGGGTATCGTCCGAACTGGTGACCATGATTACGGGAATATGCCTGGTACGATCGTCCGACTTCATACGCTCAAGCACCTGGAAGCCGTCGAGCACCGGCAGGTTCAGATCGAGCAACACCAGGAGCGACGAGGAGTAATTCTTCGCTCCCTCGTACTCACCCTCACCAAACAAAAAGTCCAACGCCTGCTGGCCATCGGTCAACTTGACGATGTCGTTGGCAATGTTCGAATACCTCAGGTTCCTCTCGATCAAACGCGCGTGGCCGGGGTCATCTTCGACCACGAGAATAGTGACCATCTGCTCGCTAGGCATGATCGCCTCCTTGCGTAACCTGGTTAGAGATCGTAAAAGCAAACTCTGACCCGACGCTGGGTTGAGACGTGCACGTGATGCTTCCACCGTGAAGGCGTGCCAGCGTTTGTGCGTAAACCAACCCCATACCTTCGCCCGGGAAATCTTGCCTGCCGGCCCGGCGAAAGGGCTCAAAGATTTTGTGCATGTCCTCCTGTGCAATTCCACGCCCGTTATCACGAACAGAGAAGAGTGTCTCGTCAGAATTGCGCTCACCGGCTACTTCAATCAATCCGGGGCGACTGGGATCCAGGTAGACCACCGCATTCTTCAAAATGATGCCCATGATCTCGTTCAGCGAGTCCCGATCAGCAACCACCTCAGGCAACGGCGTGCCCACGATCACCTCGACCTGACGCTGCCCGATTTGGTCGTCCAGGGTCTCTAGGACGTTCTGGACAAGAGCGTCCATGTCGATTGACTCGAACTTGAGATCACGGCGGCTCAGACGCGATAGCCTCAGGACGGCGTTCATGAAATCATCGATGCGCCTTACGGAAAACTCGATGAATTCCAAAGACTCGGAAATATCCTCCCGGATGGCTGTGGTCACTGCCGGGCGCTGGCCGTCATCCAGGTGCGGCAGAAGTGGATCAAGGGCGGATTGGACTGTCTCCAAGGCAAAGCGCAGTTCAGCGGAAAATCCCTTGAGGTTAATCAGCGGAGTCCTGAGGTCGTGAGAGATGATATAGGCGAATTTCTTAAACTCTTCGCGACACTGCCGCAATTCGCTTATAAGCTGCTGCTTTGTTTTATCCGCGTCTCGCATACCACTTTCTCAAAATCCAACAACTTGGGCAGACCGAAACCACTCACCATCAGTGTATCACCACTGGCCTTATTCGTCAAACGCGTGCATTATACTCTAGAGAACTGGCCGGGTCAAGAAGCAAAAATTGACATCCCTGCAAAGCCGTGCTAAAATCCTCACATCGTTAATCTAGCAAGGAGGATCGCGATGCCCAATCCCTCCAATCCCTTACGTCGCCTTTTCGGCCGCCAACAAGATGAAACCGAAGAATCCGCCCCCCCCTCGGAACAAACCTCGGCGGACGAAGCGGCCATCGAAAAAGCCCGTGCATATCTCGAAGAAGTTCGCCAGAAGATGGAGCGACTGGCGGGTGATTTTGCAGCGGGCAGAGTCAACACCACTCAGTTCCAGGAGCTCTACGCCCATTATCAGCAGGAACGAAAGGCGATTGAGGAAATCTTGGAAGAGGCCCCAGAGGCAGCCGCCTGGCGGGCCGCGGTCGGTCAAGAGGAAGGGGAGAGTATCATCATCCGCCGCCGCCACGCTGCTCGCATCCTCGGGTACGCAATTTACCTAAACGCCGAGAATGTCCTCCTGCGCTCCGTCGGCGAGTACGACATAGACGAACGAATGGTCACCTCAATGTTGGACAGCTTTCACACCAGCGATCCAAAAGACCTCGAGAAGCAGATGCGCAGCATCGAAGTCGAAAACGCCCGGTGGGTGCGGTTCGTCCCGGGCCAGCACACCACGCTGGCTGTGCTTTTCTCAAACGAGCCGGCCCGCGCCCAACTCGACATGCTGCGCGATCTACAGGCACACTTCGAGCAGGCCAACCAGCGACTGTTTGCCCGGGGCGCCACCGACCCTTCGCAATTCGTCTTCCCCCACGCAGCGGTATTTGAATAGAAAAAACGAGAGCGGGATTTCTCCCCTCTCGTCGCTCTCATTCTCACCCCACCCAAGTCTTACAGCGCATCGCCCAACAACAACCCCAAAAACCCCAGGGCTATACCAAGGTGCAACAAAAGATCTGTGCGCGCTAACCAGCCGACTACAGGCCAGGTGCCAGGCAGCAATCGAAGCACAAAATTGAGTATCACGAGGAGAATAGCAACAAGGATGGGAAGACCGGGCAACCGGGCCAAAAAATCACCGATGCGCTTTAATAATTCGGCGGCCATTCTACCTCCTGCTGCGCTATTTTAGCACAGACTCCTCAAAACTCAACCGGTCTCACCATTTCTGCCGGGCAGGGCGTTCTCCAGCTCGCTGAAGCGGCCCGTCAACTCGCGCGGCAGGCGGCCGGTGATGAGCGTCCCGGCCTCGGTGTGTTCCTCCCGCTCGATCAACCCCCGGCGATGGAAAAGATCCACCAACTCCCCCATCTCGTAAGGGATGGTGACCTCCAGGCAAACCATCTGCGTTTCAAGAATCTTTTCGACGCGAACCAACAGCCTATCCAATCCACTGCCGGTCAACGCCGAGATCGCAACGCCATCGGAGAAGGCGGGTACGAGGGAGAAGGCTGCACCGGGATCTGGTAATCGATCGATCTTGTTCAGCACGCCGAGGGTGGGCCTGCCAGCAGCCCCAATATCCTCCAACGTCTCGAACACCGCCTCGGCCTGGCGACCGGCCTGTGGATGCGTCGCATCAATCACGTGTAACAGCAGATCAGCCTCTGTCATCTCCTCCAACGTGGCGCGAAAGGCGGCCACCAACTGGGCCGGCAATTTTTGGATGAAACCGACCGTATCGGTAAAGAGCGCCAGCCCCCCACCGGGCAACTGGACGCGGCGCGTGGTCGGGTCGAGGGTGGCGAACAACTTGTCTTCCACCAGCACGCCAGCGTCGGTCAAGGCGTTAAGCAGGGTGGACTTGCCCGCGTTGGTGTAACCGACGATGGCGACAACAGGGATACCCTGCCGTCTTCGCCGGGCGCGATAGCGCCCCCGGTGTGCGCGCACGTCCTCCAGTTCGCGCTTGAGTTGAGCGATGCGCTGCCCGATGACGCGCCGGTCGGTTTCCAACTGCGTCTCGCCGGGGCCGCGCACGCCGACGCCCCCTATGGCCCCACCGGCCCGCCCACCGGCCTGGCGCGCCAGGTGGGTCCAGGCTCGCGTGAGACGCGGCAGGCGATATTCGTACTGCGCCAACTCAACCTGCAGCGTCCCCTCTCGCGTGCGCGCGTGCTGAGCAAAGATATCGAGGATCAGGGCCGTGCGGTCGAGCAGCTTGGTGTCCTCGTCCAGCACCTTTTCAAGCTCCCGTTGGTGGCGCGGTGAAAGCTCGTCGTCGAAGACGACCACGTCAGCCGCCGTCTCCTCGACCCCCTTAACGACCTCCGCGACCTTGCCAGAGCCGATGAAGGTCGCCGGATTGGGTCGATCCATCCGCTGCACGGCTTGCCCCACCACGACGAGACCTGCCGTGCGGGCCAGTTGCGATAGCTCGGCCAGGGATTCTTCAACCGGCCACTGGCCGTTGGACGAGCCTGTCTTTGGACCTCTGAACTCGACTCCGACGATAAAAGCTCTCTCCAGGGGAGAGCCGGTTGGCTCGGGTAGTTTTGTAATAGATCGCCTCCTGTACCTCAGGGCTCTGCGGCCTGCCACTCCCTCGCAATGCCGCTCAAACGCTCCGGCATGTGCTTGGGCATGGAGGGAATGGGACACACGCGGATACAATCTCCCCGAATAGGAGAGTGGGGCCGTCCTTCCCTGCGCCGCCGACATAGTGTCGGGTCTGTCTTGGCCGGCGTGTCGATGAATATCCGATCCCTGTCGTCCTGCTCGACCGAACGGTAATCGACCACCTCGGGATCGTCCCTCATGGTGATACACGCCATGATGCATGCCTCGATGCAGAGCTGGCACTTATCCCGCAGGCATATCGGCTCCGCGATCAACGGATCGGGCGCCAACTCGGCATCGGTGATGATCGAATTGAAGCGCTGCCGGGGGCCAAACTGCGGCGTGAGGACGACGTTGTTATAGCCAAATTCGCCCAACCCGGCCCGCGTCGCCGTGTGGCGATGGGAGAACGGCCCATAGGTGTATCTGAACGGCGAAAACTTTTCGAGTCCTTCCTGCGCCGGCCCTTCCCAAATCTCGATGTCGGTGAACCCCTCCACTCTGGGGTGCAGACCGGTCGTGGGAAAGATCATGGCCTGGTAGCCCTGGCTCATCAAATACTGCCCCACTACCTGGCCGATGAATTCGAGCCTATAGTCGTGTACCACGTGTCCCACCCGGTTGTAGAACATCTCGAGATAGGGATACTTGACATGCTCCGGGATCATCTCCATCTCTTTGTCCGCCAAGACGGCGGGGGCATCCAGAACAGGGTTCAATATGGGCTGGGCGACCGAAATGACAGATCGCGCTTCGGGCAAAAAGTCCTTCGGGTGATGCCCCCTGGGCGCGGCGTCGTAGAGCGGCGGCATTGGATCGAACCGCTCGACCGGGGCCACGCCCACCAGGACAGCTCCCTGCTGTCTCGCCACCTGCTTCACCCGTTCGGTAAGTTTATCCATGTCGCGTGTCACACTTTTCCCTTCAAAACGCGCCTTGCACATCACTCCCAACCAATCTCATCGAACCACAGCCCCGCTTGCAGATGATGCGCTATCGCTCGACGCACGAACGGAATCGTATTTTCAGGAAGCGCGTCGAGGGAACACCATCGGAGGTCGTCACATTCCCTTCTCGGACACGGCTCGCCCGTCCAACGCATCGCGCTCAAGAAGAAGTCTATGCCCTCGCCTTCCGGTGAATCATAGTGAGCGACGCCGATGATCTCCAGATCGGCGGGCCTGATCTCTACACCGATCTCTTCCCGACACTCGCGGATAGCTGCCTGCCTGACAGATTCGCCCCCCTCGAGATGCCCCCCGACCGGACCGTAGTTCCCATCCTCGAACCCGGTATTGCAACGTCTCACCAAGAGAACCGAGTCGGAACGCAGCAAGAAGGTATGGGCAACGATTGGCAGCAGTGTTCTTCTCATTCCACTACGGATAGTAGCTCGCCTCCCACTGGTCGAGTTCGGCGCTAATGACGCTTTCCAAACGCCAGCCACCGGACGTCTGCACCACCGTCCAGACGACGTCCCACAGCGAGGCGACGATGCGACCATCGACGTTATCGTAGGCGCGCACCTGTGCGGTGACGATGGCCGTGCCACTGTCGCGGCTCTGTTCGTACACCGCGCCGACCTCCACCGCGACGGTGGTGGCAAACCCCGCCGCCCACCCCTCGTATGGTTGCGCGGCCTGGGCCCCGGTGCTGAACAGCGCGTAAGCAGCCGAAATGTCACGGTCGTCTATCGCCAGGTAGAAGGAGATGACGACGTGCTCCGGCGTATCGACGAGATACGTGTGAGGGCGGTCCAGGTAGCGCCAGGTGTACCGCTCCCACGTCCAGCCGTAATGCTTCCCATCCCAGGTGTAGACCGCCTCCCACACCAGGTCCCTCGCCGAGTCGTAGCGCACGACGACCTCCTCGATCAAGTCGCCGTCGGTGTTCTCCAGCCGCACGCCAGCCTCTCCTTCAAAGGGGGCCACCAACGCATACGCCGCCCCGTCCCAGACGAAAATGTGGAGGACGTCGATACTCGTCCCCGCGTGTCCCCAGACGAGGATCTCGACCCGCCCGTCGGCGTTGACGTCGCGCATCTGCAGGTCGCAGGTGGGGTACTGGCCCAGGCCGTACTTACTCCCCGCCAGCGGCAGCAGATCGTACCACACGTCGCCGTCGAGGACAAAGGCCTGCAGCCCTTCGCGAAAGTACAACCCCACCCACTCCGCGCCTCCGTCGCCGTCGACATCCTCCCAGCGCATGCACAACGGCTCGACGCCCCGCACCCCCAGACGGGCAAGCCCTCTCGCAGAGATCGCGCCTACGGCAGCGGGATCGATGGTGGGAGCGGGAGTTGACGTGGAAGAGGGCGTAGGCGTCCAGATCGAGAGACGTGTGGGCAAAACGGCTGCCTCAGCGGTGGACACAAGTGTGGGGGTATGGGAGGGGGAAGAGGTAGTGGCAGGCGCAGGCGCACAAGACGCAAGAACCAGAACGCCAGACAACAACACAAACCCGATCCAACCGATGCTACGTCTCCCCATCTCGCAACCCCTACACATCCACACTCTTGCCCCCCCACCTACGGCAACCCGGTCAGGCGCATCCCGCGCGGGTGCTCGACGGTAAAACCAAATCGCACGACCCGCTTCTCGCCCGGCGCCAGCGCGAGTTCCCAATCCAACAGATTCAACTCCGACTGTTCCTCCGGTTCGGGCTCTACGGACGCCAGCTTCACCTTGACATCTTCGTCGC
>CAZWPV010000018.1:0-3562 GCA_964635485.1 uncultured Anaerolineales bacterium | reverse complement strand
GATCGTAGAGCGTGACCTACGCCTTGGTTGGCAACAAATTCTCCAACATAATCTCGTAGGCGTAATGGAGGCGGCGCTTGTCTCCGATGAACTTTTTGTCCACCTCGCGCCGCTTCAACTCGCGCTCGACCTTGACGCGGTCGTCCGGCCCCAGATAAAGCTCAATCTCTCCCTGCGGGGCCACCAGCTCCAACTCGGTCGCGCCGATGAACTCGTCGCCCGCAAAGAGGCTGACCGCGCCGGGTAGGAGCGTATACGGGCTGTCGTTAGTCACCTGCGCCCGGCGATAGACCGCCTCGACCAACTTGGGCGCGGTCACGTAATCCAGCTCAGGCTTCAGCTCAAAGCAGGCCACGGTGACCTTGTGAGGCGCTCCGTCAGCCGGAACGGTGACGGTTCCCGGCACCTGGTAGGTCACCGCCGTGCCGGAGGTATCGACCGTTGCCATCACCACCTCGACATCTTTTGCCACTCTCTTGGCCTCCGGCTTGGCGGCCATCGTCAATGCCATCTCCTTGTCCATCATCGGAGCAGGCCCAGCGGGCGCAGTCACTCCGGCCATCATCGGGGCCCGCCGCCTGGCGGGATCGGGCACGGGACCGATGTACCAGGGATCGAGTTCGGGCAGCGTCCCGGCCAGGGCGGGGCGAGCCGTGGAGAGCGTGAGTGACACGTCGGTCCAGTCCTCGCCGGTGCGCTGGGTCACCTGTGCCAGGTAGCCAACTTCCACCATTTGCTGCTCTTCTTCCTCCAGCAATCGCACGTCGTAGAGCGGCTGCCAACCCGCCTTCGACACGACGTAGGTCAACTCCAGCGTCAAATCCCCCGCCTCGGTCACCTCGACCTCGACGACGGCTGTATACCGCTCGCGCTGCCTGGCCCCGCGCAGTTGATCGAGCTCATTCTGCAGCTTCTGTAGACGGCGCTCCAGGTCGCGGCGCTGCACGGCCAGATCGAGCAGCGCCGTGTTGACCCCCTCGGCGCGCCCGCGCAGGCTATCAAAGACGGCCATCTGCGCCTCGGCGCTCGTCTTGCCATAGGCCAGGCCGTGGGCAAAGGCCTTGGTCTGACCAACCAACTCGCTCAGAGCGGTACGCTCCTGCTGGAGCACCTCGACCTGCGCGTCGAGGCCGCCCATCTCGTCCTCCAGCGCCTCGATCTGCTTCTCCAGATCGCGCACGCGCTCGGCGGGTGTCTCGGCGTAAAAGTCGCGCCGCACGTCCACGCCGAGGAGGCGCGCGCGGGCCGTGCCCCGTGCCGAGGCCCGCACCGAGGCCGTATCGAGGCTTAGGGGCAGCTCCGGCAACTCCAGGCTGTGACTGCCGGGTTTCAACGACGCCGTGCCGCTGCGGATCACCCGTGCGCGATCGGGATACACGGTGACGGCCGCGATCGTGGTCTGTAGCTCTGTCATTGCGCCTCCTTTATCCCGACTCGTCGCGCACCCTCAGCGCGAGATCCAACCTGTCCGTAGAAAACTGATCGACGCCCAGGCTAACGGCCTTTCTCATATCCTGTTCGTCGTTCAAATTCGAGCCATGCACGAGAAAGCCGCTCTCGTGCAGCCGCCGCACAAACGCCCCGTCGATCCGCGACATCGGCAAATGGGCAGTCTGAGCCTCCATCAATCGCATCCAACCGACGACGTGTTGCTGACTCAACACCGGCGTCATCCAATCGGGACGCGGTGAAAAGAAAACGCCGGTGCGCAACTTGGCGTCAATCCGCTTGACCTGGAACAGCAGGGGAATGTGGGAAGACGTCAACTCGACGTCGCGCGCCACATCGAAGCGAATAATCGTGCCAATCAGCCGCTTGAGAAAACGCATGTTCGGCGTCCGCATGTCGATTTCGAAACGTACCTTGCCCTTGCCCAGATACAGCACCTCGTCCAGCGTCGGCATCCGCGTTCCAGCGAACGCCTCACCGAACCAAGCACCTGCATCCAGGGCCTGCAACTCGGCCAGCGTAAAATCGCTGATGTAACCGCTGCCGTCGTCCGTCCGGCCCAGGTAGTAGTCGTGGTGGACGACGAGCTCGCCGTCTTTGGTCAGATGCACGTCGAACTCTACAACATCCGCCCCCTTGTCAATCGCGCTCTCAAAAGCAGGTCGCGTGCTCTCAGGCGCGCACTGCGAATCGCCGCAACGCGCCACGACCACCGCTTTCGTCATCACACACCTCCCCGCCCCAGGCGTGAATCAAAGCTGCACTCGTGGGACAAGCGCACCGGCCCACCGCCCACATAGTATATACCTTACTCCAGAAAAGGGGTAGCCAGACGGGCGCATTTCACTTTTAGGGCGAAGACTGCCGTTTCAACCGGTGCGTTATATAGTTGCTCGCAGTCTCAACTCCTGTGGTCTGAAATGCGCCTTAGCAGTTTTGGCTGCGCCAAAACTACCTTTTCCAAGGCGATTTTCTCGTTCGCCAACCATACTCGCTCCAAAACCGAAAGGCACCCTAGCCAGACCCGCTTCTTGCCACCTTGTCCCCCTACTCTCCCTCCAACCACACCTCCAGCACCCGGCCCACCCGTTTCAAGCTTTCCGGGCTCACCTTGTCCGGTGTGTCCTGGGTGGTGTGCCAATAGGCGTAGTCAAAGTCGATGATGTCCACGGCAGGGATGCCGCGATCAACAAAGGGCCGGTGGTCGTCATAGATGGCGTGCTTGTACTCGGCGACGAACGTGTCGCTGTAGCCCAGGGTCGCCGCGATGCCCCACAATTGCGTCTGCAGAAGCGGATTCGAGTTGCGCTCGTAGTAGATGTTTTGGTCGGCATCGCCGATCATGTCCACGACGATGACGGACTCGGGGGTGATCGTCAAGTGCTCCGCCATGTAGCTGGAACCGACGCACCACTCCCAGCCGTCGAGCCTGCCGTTGTCCTCGGCGTCGAAGAACGTCAGCCAGAGCTCGTTCTTCAACTTGCTCCGATCCAACGTCCGGGCCAGTTCCAGGAGCACCGCCACGCCGGAGGCCCCGTCGTTGGCCCCCATCACGGGCACACTGGCATCCTCCATATCCGCGCTGCGGCGGGTGTCATAGTGCGCGCCCACGATGATCACCGGTCCTTGACCAAGCCTGCCGACGATGTTGCGCACGGGCGTATCGCGGTAGGTAAACTCCTGCGTCTCTACCGCCCAACCGTGCCCCTCCAACTCGGCGATGATGTAATCGCCCGTGGCTCGCCACGCATCCGATCCCGTGGGCCGGAAACCCAGATCGCACTGGGCGACGACGTGCTCGTAAGCCACCTCGCCGTCAAAGACCAGCGACTCCGGCGCGCAGCACGCGGCGAGGCAGACCGCGAAAGCAACCAAACCCGCCAATACAAGCCGATATAGTCTCAAAATGCCCCCCTCTTTTCTCTATTCATAGCGCATCGTCCGGCATACGGAAAACGCAGCGACGATAGCCAGCACCTTTACAATTCGTATAGCCTGATTTTGCTTTCGAGAAACCCACTGCACCACCCCACTCCTATCTCACGTAATGACTATACGAGTGAAGCTCCCCGGCGCAAAGCGCCGGGGCTTCTTAAGGGAAAAGCCCCTGGGG
>CAZWPV010000017.1:0-14942 GCA_964635485.1 uncultured Anaerolineales bacterium | reverse complement strand
GATAGACGCCATCGCTGATGCTTCTGTTCCCCCCCACCACCAGCGCATCGCTATAATCTCCGGTATGCCAACCGTTCCCCTCGACGCTAAAATCGTCAAAGATGACAGACGACCAGACGGAGACCTCCTGAAGAGGTGCGTAGAGACGCGCCTCCGCAGTGGCCGTCGCCTGGGCATACGCAGTCGCCGTCGCTTCAGCGTGCGCCGTCGCCTGGGCATACGCAGTCGCCGTCGCTTCAGCGTGCGCCGTCGCCTGCAGAACTCGCGCTGTAGACGTGGCCGCCGCCCGCTCCCTGGCGTCTGCCGTCGCCGTCAGCGCCTCTGCCGTGGCCATCGCCTCGTCGTGCGCTATAGCCGTCTTCTTGGCATTCGCCGTGGCAGAAGCTTCCGCCTGCTGAGCCGCTCGCTGAGATCGTTGAACCGCGACACCGCCCAGTACCAACACCGCCCCGCACGCCAGCAGCACGCCCAGGGCCCCAAGCACCAAAGCCCACACAGGGAAGCGGCGCTTCCGAGGCGGCGCAAGCGGCTGTGCGCCCGGCCGTACCCGCTTGGTGGCCTGCCGGACTGGGCGAGCGACAGCCGGGGCGGCGACGGGGGCCCTGCCCCTCAACGCCGCCGCCATCTCCTGCGCGCTCTGCCATCGCTGCGCACGCACCAATTCCATCGCCTTCAGGATCGCCGCCTCAATATCGGGGCTCACGTGGGGGACCAACCGTCGAATCGGCTTGAATTGAACCGGATCTGCCATGCGCAGCGTAGCCGTCGCCGGCGCCTGCCCCGTCAGCGCGTGATACAGCGTCGCCCCAAGGCTGTAGATGTCGCTGGTGGGATCGGTATGTCCCGCGGCCGTCTCGTACTGCTCCGGCGGCGCGTATTCCGGCGTCCCCATCCCCCGCATGATCGTCCGCGTGTGCGGGTCGTTCGGATTCCACAGCTTCACCAGGCCAAAGTCCACCAACACAACACGCCCGTCAGGGCGAATGATCACGTTCTGCGGCTTGATATCCCGGTGCAGCACCCCCTGGTTATGGCAATAATCCAATGCGTCCAGCAACTGATCCGCCCACGCCAGCACCTGTGCCTCCGACGACGCTCCCTCCCGCACGATACGGTCGGCCAGGCTTTCGCCCGCCACAAAGTCCATCACCAGGTAGGCGTTGCCCCCCTCCTCGAAAAAGTCAGTGACGCGCACTAGGTGGGCGTGCATCATCCGCGCCAGAATGGTCGCCTCTTGCTCGAACTGATGGCGCAGTCCGGTCAGCGTAGCGGCGTCTAATCCTAACTGGGGCACCATCTCCTTGAGCGCCACGGGGATGTTGAGGCGCATGTCCCAGGCGCGGTAGACAGCCCCCATCCCCCCCTGCCCCAGCAGAGAAACGATGCGATAGCGGTTCTGAAGAACGAATCCCTTGTTCAGCATAGTCAACTCCAACCTAATGATAAACCCTCCAATACAGCCCTCACCACTCTCTACTCCTCGTGGAAAACCATCGACAACTGGCCGCAACGAATGGCGTCGCCGGTACGGATGCGCACGGGCTGGCCAGGCGACAACTGCGTCTGGTTGACGTAGGTACCGTTGGTGCTGTGGAAATCTTCCAGCAACCACCCTTCGGGATTGTGCAACAATCTAGCGTGGCTGCGCGAGACACCAGCTTGGCCGCCTCCGTGCAGCCCCAGGTCGATGTCAGGCACCAGTGTGGTGTGGGGATCGGTGCGTCCGATGACGATTTCATCAGCCATCGGCAGGGATATAGTCGCCCCTGTACCCGTCACGACCAAGTGCGGGCCGCCCTCGGCGTCGGGGACCAGATCCCCCAGGCGCGCCGTCGTGCTGGACGAAGCACCCGGCGGCGTCTGCATAACCGCCCGACCTGTAGCCCCAGGCAGCCGCGATAGATCAGCTATCAGCGATTCCATATCGGGATGGCGGTCGCCCGGATAGCGAGACAGCGCGTGCACGATCACTGCCTCCAACCGAGGCGAGATGTGCGAATTAAAGTGCCGCGGAGGCGTGGGGTCATCGCGCAGACGGCGCAACATCGCGTCGATGGGAGATTCGGCCTCGAAAGGCAGGTGCCCCGTCAACAGGCGATAGAGCACCAGGGCCAGGCCGTAGACATCGCTGCGGTGATCTACGTCGTCGCCCGCGGCCTGCTCGGGCGAAAAGTAGGTCGGGGTGCCCAGGCTGGTGCCGGGGCGGGTGATGCCGCGCTGCCGATCCAGGAGCTTGACCAGTCCAAAGTCGGCCAGCAGGGGCCACTCCGGACGGGCCAGGAGGATGTTGGCCGGTTTCACGTCGCGATGAACGATGCCCTGCGAGTGCGCATAGGCCAGGGCACGCGCCACGGGAATGACCAGTGTCGCCGCGTCCGGCCACTCCATCGGCTCATCGGTCAAGTGCGTCTTGAGGGAGTCACCGGGCACGTATTCCATGACGATGTAAGCCGTCCCGCCCTCCTCGCCGTAATCGTACACAGTGACGATGTTGGGATGGCGCAGAGCGGCGATGGCTTTAGCCTCACGGCGGAAACGATCCAGGAACTCACTCCTGCCGATCTCGGTATGCAAGATCTTGACAGCCACCCAACGCTCGAGCTGAGGCTGGTAGGCGCGGCAGACGACCGCCATGCCTCCCTTCCCAATCTCTTCGGCGATATGGTAGCCGCCGATCGTTTTTCCGCTCCAACCGCTCATCTCTCCCCCTGACACACGCTCATCGAGAAGGCGCCAACACGTACACCAGCCGATGTTCCTGCACGACAATCGCTCTCAGCTCCAAGGGCGCATCGTCCCAGCCTTTATCGATGCCCCGGTTGACCCCACCGGAGACGATGCCGCCGACGACGTACAGTGGCACGCCGTTAAGCTTTTCCAGGATCAAGACCGGTCTGCCATCCTGCGCCTTGATACGCCCTTGCAACGCCACCTCGCCGGAGGACAGCATCAACGAGACGACCATCCTGTCCGGCGCGCGAAAGTCGATTCTCGCGCCTTTGGCGACGTCGAGAGCATACGGCTCCACAGCCTCCTCGAAGCCCACGCTGGCCTCGGCCTCGGTGACAGTAAACTCGCCCGGCTCGGCGTACTGCCAATCCCAATCGACCGCTGCGATGGCGTTCTCGGCGACGATGGAGAGTGCGAACGAGCCGGCGAGGATGAACACCAGCGCCGCGATGACGAGAACGATCAAGACCATGACCGACGCGCGCAGCAGCCAGCGCCCGACGCCCAGGGCGACCTTGGCCGGTCGGCTTTGTAGAGCTGGGATCGCGACGCCCTCCGCCGCCATCACCTTTGTGCCCGTGTCGCGCTTGGGCTGGATCGCCGGCAGGCGGAAACGGCGCGGCTGGGTCGCCTTCTCCAGCGCCGCCTTCATCTCCCCAACAAATGAGAAGCGCTCCGCCGGATCCATATTCACGGCGCGCATCACCGCATCGGAGAGCGCCTGCGAAACGCCGGCCTTTAGCTGGCGGGGCGGCGTAAAGACAAACGGGTGCTCCGTGGGATCATCGCCGGTCAACAAATCGTACAACGTGGCTCCCAGCGCGTAGACATCGGAGCGGGGCGTGGTCTGGCCTCGCCCGGCGTACTGCTCCGGCGGCGCGTAGCCCGCCGTGCCCATCTTGAGCGTATCGGTGCCCTTGGAGGGATCGAACAGGCGCACGATACCAAAATCGATCAGCTTGACCTGGCCCTCCGGCGTGAGCATCACGTTGGCCGGTTTCATGTCGCGAAAGATGACGGGCGGGTCCTGGCCGTGAAGATAGTCCAGCACCTCGCATAACTGCGCCGCCCACCCCACGACGTCCTCCTGGGGGAGTCCCTGCGGCGACTCCTCCAGCCGCCGTTCAAGCGTCTCGCCCTCGACGTAATCCATCACCAGGTAAAAGCGACCGCGCTCCTCGAAATAATCAGATACGTTGGGCAGATTGGGGTGATCCAAATGCGCCAGCACGGCCGCCTCGCGGTGGAACTGAGCCGCCGATTGCTCGCGCTCCTCGGGTGAGAGGTGCGGATCTGGGATCATCTCCTTGACGGCATACGGCTTATCGGCCAGGCGTGTATCGTGTGCCAGATAGACCCGACCCATGCCGCCGCCTCCCAGCAGCTTGACGATGCGGTAGCGATCCTGCAACAGGATATCAGGTTCCAACTGCCCCTGCATGACGTCCTCCACCTATACTATACCTCGTGCCCGCATTTTGCGCAAAATCGCGCGCCCGGCCTCAGCGCCGCTCCGCAGTTGGCGCAGGTGGGAGCCTGTGCTACGGCTTGGCCGCAGATGCGGCAGAACCTGGCACCGGGCCGCAGCGCTGCGCCGCAGGCCGGGCAGGTCGCCGCCGCCGGTTCGGGCGCCGGAGGCGTAACCGCAGGCGGCACCGGCTCTGGCTCAGCCTCTGGCTCCGCCACCCGGCCCCGCCCGCGCACACGGTCGTATAACCCCGGCGCAACCAGCAAACCAATCAACAGGATCATCAAGAGGAACCCCCCGCCGCACGACCAGACGTTCAGCGAGGGAGCGAGCGCGCCGCCCACGGCATAAGACCCCACTGCTACCGCCGTGCCCGCCGGAACCTCCACCGCCACTTCTACCTGCCGTGTCGTGCCATCGAGCTGTGGCGTGGGAGAACTGTAGGTCAAGGAATACTCACTCTGCAGGCTCTGGGCAATGTCGGAGTAGAGATGCGCCAGGTCGCTGCCGCTCGGCTCCTCGTAGTACTGCCCGCCGGTCTCTTGCGCGATCCGCTCCAGCGTCGAGGCCTGCACGTCTATCCCCAACCCAATGGTGTATATGACAACGTTGTTATCCCGAACGTAGTCGATCATCTTGCCCAGATCGGAGCGCGAGCTTCTGTTATCTACCCCATCGGTCAGCGCCAGCACGACCTTGCGGCCGGGCACCCCCTTCAGCATACCGGTCGCCTTATAGATAGAATCGTAGTAAGCGGTGCCGCCTCCGGGAGCCAAGGCACTGATCTGTGAACGCAGGTCCTCGCGCACATCGGCGTCCATTTTCCGCAAGTCGCCCAGCACGATGAAGCTGTCGTCGAAAACGATCACACCCAGGCTATCACGCCCATCTTCAAGCTGCTCCAGAAAAGCCAGGGCAGCGTTGATAGCGCCATCCATTTTGGTGCCATCGGTCATGCTCCCGCTACGGTCGATCAACATCACCGCCGTCACCGGCTGGCTA
The DNA here is from genome assembly GCA_964635485.1 of uncultured Anaerolineales bacterium. GTDB lineage: Bacteria > Chloroflexota > Anaerolineae > B4-G1 > B4-G1 > JAFGED01. The sequence goes on along the minus strand of CAZWPV010000017.1, from coordinate 9,742 downwards.
CCGCTCCCGATGAAGCCGGCGATGTTCCGCGCACTGCCATCCTCGGTGACGGAGAAATCGGACTCGGTCAGCCCCATCATCGCCTGGCCGCTCCCATCGAGCACGGAAAGGTAAAGGGTGACATCGGGAAAGCTCGCCTGGTCGACGTACACGACCTCGGCGGTGATCCCGCCCGGCGCGGCGACCGACTGCCGTTGCCAGAAATCGACGCTCATCAGGCAGGCCCACGTCAGCGCGCAGGCGAACAGAATCAGCAGCAGAATGGCACGCTTCATGACGCCCCTCCCTTCTGCTCACCCAGGAAGGTAAAGCGCGTCTTGCCCACCTGCAAGCGATCCTCGTGGCGCAGGGTGTGTTTATCCACTGGCGTGTACTCCTGAGGCCCGCGCAGGAGCAGCGGGCCATCGCGCGGCTCGACGACGAACGCGCCCCCCTGGCGCAGGATCGCCGCGTGGTGGGGCAGCACGTCGGGATCGCCGGGGATCACGATCTGACAATCGTCGGCCCGCCCCAGCACCTGCTCCTTCCTGCGCGGGTCGAGCGTCACCGTCTGCCCCTCCAGCATCCCGCGGGTGAACCACAGCCAGGCGGTGCGCATGACGACCTCGACCAGGCCGACGAGGCCACCGATAAAGATGCCCAGGATCGTCAGCCCGATCGCGCCGCCGACGCTCAGTCCCAGCTCGCGGCTGGCGAACATCTGCAGCAGGACACTCAGCCGTTCGTAGGTGCTGCCGCCGATCAAGCCACCCAGCAGTCCGCCGAGCACGCCGTAGCCCACCTTGGCCAGCGACCATTGGCCGATGCCCTGGGCACTGCCCACCAGCACCCCAAAGAGCGCCCAGCCCAGCGCCCGCGGCCACACGCCACCCCCGCCGAGCAGAAAGATGGCCTCGCTGAGGATCAACCCCAGCGCCCCGCCGCACACGCCAACCAGCCCGCCCAGCAGCGCACCCTTGAGCAATCGCTTGAAGGAGCGGCTGGCAAACAGGCCATCGTAGGCACCCAGCGCCACGCCAAGCGCCAGACCGGCCAGCGCGCCGATCAGTGTATCTTTCAGAAACAGCCCCACCGTGCCTCCCAACTGGAGCCAGGCCAGGGGGATGGTGAGCGCCCAGCCAAGCAGGCCGCCGAGCGCGCCCAAAATGGTGTGAACATAAATGCGACGAAAATCGAATCTCATTCCATCACCACTCCCTAGACCTCGGAGGTTTCAAAAACCTCCGAGGTCTGGACTTTACCACTCCTTATCCACAATCGGAGGCGTGATCAGGATGGGCGCGCCCGCCGGGTTCCACGCCGTCAGCCATCGTGCGTCGTCGGGGTGAATGCGGATGCAGCCGTGGGAGGAAGGGCGCACGCCCAGGTGCTCCTGCCCCTCGTATACCTTTTCCTCGCCCGACTTCACATAGGGCAGGCTGTGAATCATGATCTCCCCTTCTCCCATAAAAATGTACCACGCATCATCGGCCCAGGTGCCAAAGCTGTAGAAGGTGCCGACGTAGTAACGCACGCGCCCGGCGTAAGCCGGCGTATAGTACGGGGCCCGCCCAGTGCTGGCGGGCAGTGTGCGGATCTCCACGCCACTTTCGTAGACGCGCAGCACCTGCAACTCCTGCTCGACGACGAGCGCCTTTCCCACCGTGGCGGGCGGATGCACCGTGCCCGTGGGCCAGGGTGTAGGCGTACGAGTTGGGATTGGCGTCGGCGTGCCGGTGGCTGTGGGCTTTGGCGTAGCGGTAGACGAGGCTGTCGCCGTGAATGCAAAGGGGACGGTCGGACGCGCCGCCACGACCCTCGTAGCACAAGCCGTGGGCTGCACAGCCAATGTAGCAACGCTATCGGCAAGGCTATAGGCAACGCTATCGGTCGGAGATGGACCATCTTCGAGCTCGCCCTCCTGCGACAGGACAATCGCCCCAACTATAAAGACGGCAGCGAGAAAAGAAACCAAGGTCTGCGGTGTGAGCTTCATTGTCAGAACCCATCACTTTTACCTGGGACACGGCGGCATCTTGAGCACCTGCCCCGGATTAACGACCGGAATCTCCCAGCTTATCTCGTTGAGGCGCGCCACCTTCTCGGCGTACGTCTTTAGCTCCGGATCGACCTCCACCCCGCCGGAAGGCCACCTGCCCGCGCAGTAGCGCTGGCAGACCTCGTACAAAGTCTCTCCCGGTTGCACGGTGATCGTGTCCAACGGCTCCGTCGGCGTGGGGACCGGCGTCGGCGCGGCGGTCGGGCGCGGCGCGCGCGTCGGCCCGGCGACCGTCGGCACCGGCGGGATCGGGGTCGCCGCGCCAGGCGCAAACATCTGCCCCAGCCAAAGCCCCAGGACGAGCGCCGCCACCACGGCAACCGTCGACAGGCCGACCACCGCCCACAGCACCCACCCGCGCAAGACACGCCTCACCCCAGATCGCGGCAGCGCCCGGCGAAACTGGGCGATACTCTGATAGCGCGCGCCCGGATCGGACCGGGTCGCGCGCAGGATTACCTGTTCCACGCCCGGCGGGATCGTCGGCTCCAGGCTGCGCGGCCGGGGCAGGTTGAAGGGCGTGGCCTGCGGATCGTACCCCGTCAGCATCTCGTGCAGCAGCACGCCCAGGCTGTAGATGTCGGAGCGGGAATCGGTCTGCCCCTTTCCCCCGTACTGCTCCGGCGCGGCGTACCCCGGCGTCCCCAGGTTGACCGTATCCTGCGGCCGCCCCGGCTTGAAGAAGCGCGCGATGCCAAAGTCGATCAGTTCGATCTCGCCGCTGGGCGTGAGCATGACGTTGCCCGGCTTGAGGTCGCGGAACACGACCGGCGGCCGCCGCCCATGCAGGTACTCCAGGACCGTGCACAACTGGCGGGTGATATCGAGCGCCTCGCGCAGCGGCAAACGCCGGCCCGGCAGGCGGTCCAGCCGGTCCTCCAGCGTCTCGCCCTCCACGAAATCCATCACCAGGTACCAGTTGCCCACCTCGTAGAAAAAATCGGTGACGGCTGTGAGGCCGGGATGGTCGAGGTTGGCCAGCATCTGGGCCTCCTGCCGGAAGGCAGCCGTCGCCCAAGATCGATCCTGGGGCGGCAGCGCAGCAGGTGACATCTCTTTGACGGCGCAGCGCCGCCCCGGCAGGCGCGTGTCCTCCGCCAGGTAGACCACGCCCATCCCCCCACCGCCGATCCGGCGGAGGATGCGGTAGCGATTCTGCAGCGTCGTCCCAGGCGTCAACATCGCAACAATTCAGCACTACCTCTCTGGACAGGGCGGCATCTTGAGGATCTGCCCCGGGCTCAGGGAAGGGTTGGGCCAGGGCAAACCATTCATCTGAGCGACCTCCTCGGCATAACTCGTCAACGCATCGTCGTCGGGAGGCCACCGCTCTGGACAGTGGCGGCGGCAAACCTTGAGCAACCCGTCCCCGAGCTGCACGACCTCGTTCTCCTCCTCCACGAGCGTGGGTCTTGCGAGCGTAGCAGCCGGTTGCATCGTGCCGTCTGGACTGGCGACGGTGGACGTCGGAGGAACGTCGGTCGAGCCAGGCACGGTGGGAGCAACCGCGGGCACGCCCGTCGGCACGACCGTGGCCACAGGCTCGGGCGTGTGCGTGGCCGCCGGCCTCACCGTCCTCGTCGGCGTCGATGTCCCACGAGCGTCGAACACGCGATGCGCCGTCCACCCAATCCCCCACCCCACTACTCCGAGGAGAATCACGCCGCCGATCCACAAGAGAATCAGCGTTCCAAGCTTTGGAAGCCGCGTCTTGATTCGCCCCACTATTCCAATTCCACCACGATCACGGCGATGTTATCCTCCCCTCCGGCCCGGTTCGCCGCCTCGATCAGCCCATCGCACGCCTTCTGCGGGCTGCGGGCATCCTCGACGATGCGCTGGATCTCGGCATCGGGCACCATCTCCCACAAACCATCGGAGCAGAGGAGCAGGCGGTCCCCCGGCCGAAGCTGGATCGGAAATGTGTCCACGTCGATCGTCGGATTGTGGCCCAGGCAGCGGTAGATCTGGTTGCGCTGGGGGTGGCTGCGCACCTCCTCCGGCGCGATGACGCCCGCATCCACCAACCGGGCCACCAGCGAATGATCCTGTGTGATCTGCTCCAAGCGCCCGTCGCGCAGCAGGTAGGTGCGACTGTCGCCGACGCTGGCGACCGTCGCCACGCCCCCGATGACGAGCGCCGCCGTCACGGTGGACCCCAGGTCGCTGTTCTTCTTCTGCCCGTGCTCCAGGAGCGTCTCGTTGGCCTTTCGTATCGCCGCGCTCAAGATGTCGGCGGGCACGTCCTCCTGCATCAGCTTGCGCGTCGATTTCCGCAGATCGGGCAACACCTTGATCTTGATGATGCGGTCGGTCACGACCTGGTTGACGGTACGGCTGGCGAGATCTCCTGCGTCGTGCCCCCCCATCCCATCGGCCACCAGGTAAAAGCCGACGGGCACTGCCCGCCCGTCCTGCTCCTTATCGTAAGTGAAGGTGATCACCGCGTCCTCGTTGCGGGTGTGCTTCTGACCCGGGTGAGTCGCCTGGCCGTGAGAGGCCTTGAGCGAGCGAGCGGCGGCCGGAGCGGACGGCATGAGCGAGAAATCGGCCAACATATCCGCCACGACGGCGTACTGGTTCTGCATCGCTCGCTCGACAAAGGGACGCAGCGCGGGCGGGGCAAATTCGATGCTCGAGCGCGGTAGCTCCTTATTGGTCGCCAGGTAGAAAAGCAATCGGCCCAGGAAGGTAACGTCGCGGTTGACCTGGGTCCGCACGGCGTGGGCGTCGCCGGCCGGCAGCGGAGCGCACGCACTCAGGTCGGCCAACACAACGTCCCGCCCGCCTCCCACGACGATGAGGCTCTCGATACTCGCTCCGCCACCGACCTCGGAATGGGCAAAGCCGTTGTCGTGCAGATAAGCCAGCGCCTGGCCAACCTGTGCAGCCCCGGCAAGCGCCTCGTCGGGCAGACGCTGCCGCCGCCCACGCACCAACACGCCCCAGCGGCCGGGATGTTCCGCGACTGTGTAAATGTGCTCCTGGTACTGGAGGACGTCGCGGTGGGACAGGATGTTAAGATGTCCAACACTGAGTTGAATCAGCCTCTCGATCTCGTCGGCAGGGTGAAGGCCGCCTGGAAGCAACAGCCGCTCGTGAATCAAGACCACGTCCAGGGAGGCCTGGCACTGCGGGCATATGCCATAGGGAGGCATCTGAGGGAGCACCGTCTGGCAGGCCGGGCAGTTGAGATCGAGTCCATCGTAGTAGATGGAATGCTCCAGTTCCCGCGCCTTTGCAATACCGTATCGTCGCGTGATCTCTTGAGGATGAGAAAGGATGCTGCCGGGCGGGAGAGGTGTGAGAGGACCAGGAGCCTGCCCCATCCCCCTTGGCTGGGTAGAAGGCTGCGTCGCCGGCGCCTCGGCAGGAAGAGGCATGGTAGCGCGAGGCGCTGCCGGCTGTGACGGTCCGGTAGGCTGCGACTTTGTGCCGGTCAGCAAGCCCACCGCCGTCTGCACCAGGCCCGAGATCCCTTCTCCCTCCGATTTAGCAGGTTGGTTTTCCTCAGGTTCGACAGACATAGACCGCGTCGGCGAGAGATCAGCCCCGCAGGAAGAGCAGAACCTGGCCCCACGCCGGTTTTGTGCGCCGCATTTCGGACAAGTCAACATAGCAGCCTCTCCCCATATCCCCCGGGCCTGAGTCGACTACGTTCCCGCCGGAGGGAGCAAGAGAACGAAAACCACCAGACCAATGACGACGAGTACCAACATCACCACCGCTATCAAGCCGATGATGACCATCGCGCGATCCCACCCGGTGGCCACCTTGCGGTACTTGGTCAACACCAATGCACCTGTCACCAACGCCGCCGGCACGCTCAGGCACCCCAACCCAAAGCCCCCGATGACGAGGAAACCCAACAGCGCCGACGACACGACGCCATCAAACTGCATCAACACGAGGGGGTTGACACAGGTAAAAACCCAACTCCCGAACCCGACCAGCAGGGCGACAATCGCCAGGATCTTGGCCGCCCTGCTGCCCTTCCGAACACCGGGGACCGACGGCACCCTTGGAAGCATGACCCCGACGGCACGGGTAGCAGCCCGCGCCGACTGAGCAGGCGCAATCGTCGAATGCACCAAGGAATCGGAAGCCAAAGCCGCCTTGAACGCATCGGCCGACTGGAAGCGCTGCGTCGGTTCTGAGGCCATGGCCCTCACAATCACCTGCGCCACCGGCTCCGAGATGTGGGGATTGAGCTGCTTCGGCGGGGTCAGAGCCGCCGCGCCGATGAGGCGCTGGACGCTATCGGCCGGCTCCTCGCCGGTGAGCAACGCGTAGAGCGTCGCTCCCAGGCTGTAGATATCGGAGCGGATGTCGGTGCGTCCCTGGCCGTACTGCTCCGGCGGCGAGTAGCCCGGCGTGACAGCGCGCGCGCCCAGCGTCGTGCGGAGCGCCGGATCGTAGAGCTTGGCGATGCCAAAGTCCACCAGCATCGGCTGACCATCCGGCGCGATCTTGATATTGGCCGGCTTAACGTCGCGATGGATGATGGGCTGAAGTTGACCGTGAAGATACGCCAGCGCGTCGCAGATCTGCACGATCCAGGGCAACACCTCGGCCTCCGGCAACGGGCCGCGTCGGTCGAGCATCTGCTGGAGATCCTCGCCCTCGACAAAGTCCATCACCAGGTACTTGCCCTGGCCGGGTACGGTGAAATGATCGATGACCCGAGGTAAATTGGGGTGATTCAGATTCGCCAGGATGGTGGCTTCCTTGCCAAACTGCTTCTCTGCCTCCGGCGAGGGATCGAGGTTCTCCTTGAGCGCACAATGACGCTCGAGACGCGTATCCCAAGCCCGGTAGACCGCGCCAAAGCCGCCCTGTCCGAGCAGTTCGACGATGCGATAGCGGTTATCCACCACCTGACCGATCGAAAGCGTCATAGCTTTACTCTCTGAATCTAACTACTCTGGCGGAAAGAATTGCACGCTGTCCAACATGGCGGCAAACGTATCTTCGTAATCCTCCCAATGGTCGTCGGAAGTGGCGGCGGTAAATGCGTATCCATAGTCGTTAGCAATGGTGGCGGCGACCCAACCGCGGACATTCCCTTCAGTGAACTCGGCAAGCATGGCGTCCTCACCGCCTATCACGATGGGCTCGGGCTCGCCAATCCTCGTTCCCGAACCCCAATCGTCTCTGACAGTGTTCCACCAATCCCCCACGGCGATCCCGGGATCGTCGAGAGGCTCTGCCTGCGCAAGTACAAACGCCCCCTCCTTGCCGTCGCTGGAAACGAATTCCGCGCTCGCAAAGACAATATCTCCTTCTACCGCCGCATATATCCAGCGCCTCGGATAGTCGATCGAGAAACCGTATTCATCGCTGGTGTAGGTCCTTCGGCCGACTATGGGGTCTGGTGTAGGGCTGGGAGTAACGGTAGGCAAAGGCGTCGATGTCGGCATCGACGTCGGCGTAGGTGTAGGCGTCCGCGTAGGTGTAGGCGTCAGCGTCGACGTAGGCTCAGGTGTAGGCGTCGACGTAGGCTCCGGAGTGGCCGTCGGCGTGGACGTTGGGCTGGCGCCCCTCAGGGCACCGGTTCCCAACACGATGGCTGCTATGGTCAGCAGCAGGCACAGACCTCCGATGACCGCCAGACCTGCGCCGCCCATCCCCCATAGGATGCCGCGCCGCTGCTTCGCGGGACGGGTCGCCTCGGCCGCAGAGGGCGCCTGCTTGCCCTCGGGCCTGGCACGCTCAGGAGTGACCACCGCCGTGGGATGCGGCGCGACGCCCAACGCCTGCGCCATCTCCTCCGCGCTCTGATACCGCCGCTCCATCGCCATCTCCAACGCCTTCAGCACGGCGGCCTCGGTGTTTGAACCGATGCCGTCCTTGATGCGCCGCGGCAACATAAAGCAGGACGGACTCGCCATGCGCTGCGTGGCCGTCGGCGGTATCCGCCCCGTCAAAGCATGATACAACGTCGCCCCAACGCTGTACACGTCGCTCCGCTGATCCGTGTGCCCCACCCCCATATCATACTGCTCCGGCGGCGCGTACTCCGGCGTCCCCGCCCCTCGCATCACCGTCCGTGTCTGCGGATCGCTCGGATCCCACAGCTTCACCAGCCCAAAGTCCACCAACACCGCCCGCCCCTCCGGCGTGATGATGATGTTCTGCGGCTTGATGTCCCGGTGCAGCACCCCCTTCTTGTGGCAATACCCCAGCGCCTCCAATAACTGCCCCGCCCACGCCAGCACCTGCTCCTCCGCCTGCGCCCCATCCCGCGCAATCCGCTCCGCCAGACTCTCCCCTCCCACAAAGTCCATCACCAGATACTCGTTCCCCTCCCACGAAAAGTAGTCGGTCACACGCACCAGGTTGGGATGCACCAGCGTCCCCAACACCTGCGCTTCCTGCCGGAACTGCTCGCGCAGTTCGGCCAGCGTCTCGGCATCCAGCCCCAACTGCGGAATCATCTCCTTCAGCGCGATGGCGCGGTTCAGACGCATGTCCCAAGCGCGATAGACGGCCCCCATCCCTCCCTGCCCCAGCAGTTTGGCGATGCGGTAGCGGTTATCTACGACTTGACCAGCTTTGAGTGCCATAGCTCCTCCTCCTCTCTCATATAAATGAAATGCCGAGAACGAATCCCAACACCATCGCTAGAATCAGCAACAGGATCGATACCTCCACGGACACCAGGAAGATGGTTACTATCCATCCCAAGAAAACGCGCCATCTCCCGGGCGCCGCCGTGACGCTGATGGGGATGTGCATCGTGTCGCTCTTCGATTTGACCTCCACGTGACCGCTGGATCGCCGTTCCACCGGCACGAGGAAGCGGGCAGGCCAGGCCAGCCATCCCAACCCCTTGAGCGACCGCCGTCCCAACTCAAGACGGCGCGGGTACACCGTCACGCTGACATCGTCGCTCTTGCTGAGGTCTCGCGGGCGAACGTGCAGCCACGGAACGTCAGTGCTAAGGGTCGCCTTCTCGCCGACCGGTATATCCACCCTCACCGGGCGGGAGAGAGCACCGCCCCCCACCGACACCGACCCAAAGTTGAGAGCATCCGGGGTGGCCTGCACCACCTTGCCCGACTTATCGGGCAGCTTCTCCTCCGCTCGAAGCTTGGCCCGCCGCGCCGCGCCGCGTTTGAGCCTACCATCCCCCAGCAGGGCCGCCCCCATCTCCTCAATGGACTGATGGCGCTTCCCCTTGTCAGACTGCACCGCTTTCGCGATAGCCTCGTCGACGCGCCGGCTCACCTTGGAGTTGAGACTACGCACGCTGGGAAACTGGAACGGGACCGTGACGGGATCGCGCAACGTGAGCAACTGGTGCAGCATCGCCCCCAACGCATAGACGTCGGCGCGCTCATCGGTCTGGGACTTGCCGTACTGCTCCGGCGGCGCGTAGCCATCGGTGCCCAGCTCGATGGTATCCCGCCGCTTGCCGGGCTTGAAAAAGCGCGCAATACCAAAATCGATCAACTTTACGACATCGGCGCCGCTCAACACCATCACGTTGGCCGGTTTCATATCGCGATAGATAATCTGCGGCTTCTGGCTGTGGAGATAGGAAAGCACATCGCACAGCTGTTCAGCCCAGTCCAACACCCGCTCCTCGGGAAACGGCAGGGTGCACCGTTCAAGCATTTTTTCCAGCGTCTGACCGTCGACGAACTCCATCACCATATAGCGACGATCCCCCTCCTGGAAAAGATCGCTCACCCGCACCAG
>CAZWPV010000016.1:11482-15128 GCA_964635485.1 uncultured Anaerolineales bacterium | reverse complement strand
AAATTCCCAACTTGCCAATCTGCCCGCTTTCTGGTACGATTTGCCCGCACCGTCGTTCGAGCGTAGCCGGGCCGTCGGGTAGACATCAGGTTCGAGCCCTGTTTTTCGCTCCATTTTCTGATACAATCATCTGCGGAAGGGATGGCCCGTGCGCTTGATTGACGGATATAGGTGAGGAGAGCGGTTATGACACCTGTTCGCATCGTCCGATATATCGTACTACAGCGCCGCCAGCGTCGGCGCGTCGCGTCGCGGTCTGGCGTGCGCCAGCTACTGCGCGTCGTCGGCACCTTATTACTCACGGTGGTGCTCGTCATTATGGGGATCGGCGCTGGCGGGGTGGGGTCAGTCCTGGGTGCGTATTCCTACTTCACCCGCGATCTGCCTGACCTGGAGAAGGTCAAGTTTGCCAAAGAAGAGGCCTTCGAGACCACCAAGATATACGATCGCACGGGGGAGGTTCTGCTCTACGAAGTGATCGATCCCACCGGCGGCGACCGCACGTGGGTCACGCTAGACCAGATGCCTGAGCACCTCATCCAAGTGGCCGTCGCCAACGAGGATGCCTCGTTCTGGACGAACCCCGGTTTCAACCCCCGCGGCATCGGCCGCGCTATCGTGGCTGATGTCCGGGGTCAGCAAATCCAGGGTGGCTCCTCGATCACCCAGCAGCTGATCAAGAACATCGTCATCGAAGAAGAGCGGCGCTACGTGAGTGCAGAGGGGCCCGAGTGGAAGGATTACGAGCGCAAGATCACTGAAATCCTGCTGGCTCAACGCCTTACGCTGGAGTATCCAAAAGAGCAGATCCTGGAATCGTACCTGAACTATAACCACTACGGCAACCTGGCCTATGGCATCGAAGCTGCGGCGCGAGTCTACTTTGGCAAGAGCGTCGGCGATCTGACGCTGGCCGAGTCGGCGATGCTGGTTCCCATTCCACAGTACCCGATCATGAATCCCATCGACAATCCCGAGGAGGCGCGCAAGCGCCAGCTCTTGGCGCTCGACGCGATGGTGCGCGACGGCTACATCACGCGGGCAGAGGCGGACGCAGCAGCAGCCGAGGAATTGCAGGTCGTTGGTTCTGTCCAAGAGCGGTACGACATCCTGGTTCCCCACTTTTCTGTCTACGCGCGCAAGCGACTGGAGGAGATGTTTGGGCCTGAGGTGGTATACCGGGGAGGCCTGCGGGTCTATACCACCATCGACCTCGAACTCAACGAACAGGCGCAGTGCGTGGCGCAGGCACATATCCGCCGACTTTCCGGCGAGGACGAGGCCACCGTCATCCAGGAGGCCATCGACGGCGGATGCGAGGCAGCGCAGTACCTGATGCCGCTCAGGCCATCTCACGTCGGGTGGGATCACGAGGTCGACAACGCCGCGGTGGTCGTCACTAATCCTGGCACCGGCGAGATCCTGGCCATGGTCGGCAGCCTGGATTACTGGGATGAGGAGATCGACGGGCAGTTCAACGTCGCCGTGGACGGGCTGGGCCGCCAGCCGGGATCGTCGTTCAAGCCTTTCACCTACGTCACGCTGCTCTCCCAGGGCTACAACGCCGCCCACATGTTCCTCGACGTGCGCAAGACGTTCCAGCAGCCCACAGGCGCGCCCTACGTGCCGGAGAACTATGACCGCAAGTACCACGGCCCGCAGCGCTTGCGAAAAGCGCTGGGCAGCTCCTATAACATTCCCGCCGTCGAGGCCCTGTACCTGGCCGGGGTAGACAACACGATTCGCACGGCCCATCGTATGGGCATCATCACGCTCGACCAGGGCTTGGAGTTCTACGGTCTTAGCCTGACGCTGGGCGGTGGCGAGGTGCACCTGCTCGACATGGTCTATGCCTTCGGCGTCTTTGGCAACGGCGGCAGGATGTATGGCGAGCCTGTGCCTCCGGGCGAGCTGCGCGCCGGCTACCGCGAGCTCAACCCGGTCGCCATCTTGCGCGTCGAGGACCGTAACGGCAACGTGCTCTATCAATACGACCAACCCGAGAGCCGTGACATCCTCGATCCCCGGCTGGCCTACCTGATGAACAATATCCTCTCCGATCGCCTGGCCCGCTACGGGGCGTTCTCCAAGCCCAACCAGTTGGAGCTTTCGGGTGATCGACCGGCGGCGGCCAAGACCGGCACCACCAACAACTACAAGGACGCGTGGACGGTCGGCTATACGCCCCAGCTAGCCGCCGGCGTGTGGGTCGGCAACTCGGATAATAGCGACATGAAGAGCGTGGCCGGTATCACGGGGGCGGCCGATATCTGGCACGCGGTGATGGAGTACGCGTTGAAAGACAAACCACACGCCCCCTTCGTGCGGCCCGAGGGGCTGGTCGAGATGCGCGTCTGCGAGAAATCGGGCCTGCTACCCAACGAGCATTGCCCCACCGTCACCGAGATCTTTATCCCCGGCACCGAGCCCACGGAAAAGGACAACATCTACCAGGTCTTTAGCGTCCATCGCGAGACCGGCAAGCTGTGCACCGCCCACACTCCGGCCGATCAGTGCGAGGATAAAGTATTCGAGGTCTATCCGGACGATGCCGCCGACTGGATCGCCAGCCTGCCGGAAGATCGACGCCCAGCTACGCCGCCTACAGAGTACGTCCCTATCGGCCCCACGCTCGCCGACGCCGAGGTTGGCATCATCAGCCCGGAGCCATATTCGTACATCACCGGCACCGTGCCCATCGTCGGCAACGCCAGAGGCGGCGATTTCAACTACTATGCGGTATTCTTTGGCGAGGGATATAACCCTAGCGAGTGGATACAGATCGGCTCCAACCACGGCAACCAGGTGGACAAAAACGTCCTGGAAAACTGGGACACCACCGGGCTGGATGGGCTCTACACGCTGCGCCTCCAGGTCGTGGATCACTCTACGGCGGTGCGCGAGGCGATCGTTCACGTGACGGTAGATCCAAATCCGCCAGAGGTCGATTTGACCTACCCGGAGGACGGCGCCGAGTACGAATACGATTACGACGAATGGGTCAACGTCAACGCAGAGGTGAAGGACTATTCCATCGCGCGCGTTGAGTACTATGTGTATCAGTGGGACAAAGCGGACGAGAATAGGGAAGAGCCTCCTGACCCACCCGAGGACCTGGAACCCTTCGTCGTGCGCACCAGCCCTCCCTTTAACGTCAATTGGACGATCAGGGGGCACGGAGAGGGCAAGTACACGTTCTACGTCGTTGTAGTGGACGCGGCGGGTAACTCGACCACGAGCAACAAGGTGACGATCAAACTCGTGCCTCACGAGAAACCGGAGGAAGGAGGAGACTAAGCCAATACTTTTTGGACAGTTTCTGTCGGGAAAGTAGCATAGCCCCTAGTGGACGACGGGCACAAGGCTTCGACGTGAGCTCAGCCGAACGGCCCTATGCTACGGCCTTGACTTCCGCCAGCTTGAAAGCAGTCCTGCCGGTTGGCAGGGCTGTGTTTTTTATGCCAGGCAATTGACATCTCCTGTCAACGTGAGATAATACATCGGCATCTTGTCAAAAATAGGGACAAGAGTAGTCGGATTGCGTGCAACCTTTGGTTGCCTGCCGACCTACATACCCCCGAGATATTGAGATGGTTACTGCTCAGCTCCTTTAGCAAAAAAGAGGGGTTTGGGGTGTGGTGGGCGG
>CAZWPV010000016.1:0-11472 GCA_964635485.1 uncultured Anaerolineales bacterium | reverse complement strand
CCCCCCCCCACCACACCCCAAAATCTCTCCTCTCGATGTTCAAGAGCCTTGTCAGACGTATGCCTGAGTAGTAACTTGAGATGATACATACATCGGCAGTTGCAACAGAGGGCAAAGCTATGAACCCGGCAGATGTAGACATCATTCTTGAGCAAGTACGGGAGGCTCTGGGCAGGGAAGAGTGGGACCAGGCAGTGTCGCTGGTAGAAGCGCTCCGTCCCCCTGACCAGGCCGACGTCTTTGGTGAGCTCCCGCCCGGCGAGCAGGACGAACTCCTGCCGCGCCTTGGCCTGGAGGACTCGGCCGACATCCTGGAGGAGTTGGAGGAGGACGAGGCGGCAGAGATCGCCGCGCGCCTGGAGCCGAAAGAACTGGCGCAGATTCTGGACGAGATGGAGCCAGACGAGGCCGCCGACCTGCTGGGCGACATCGCGCCGGATCATGCAGCCGAGGTCCTGGCAGTGATGGAGGAACCTGAAGAGGTTCGCCCGCTGCTCGTCCACGCCGACGAGAGCGCAGGTGGCTTGATGACCTCCGCCAAGGTCACCCTTCACAGGGGAATGACGGTCGAGCAGGCCCTCGTCCATCTGCGGACCAGCCAGCTGGAACCGGGCGTGGTTTACTACCTCTTCGTCGTGGACGCAGACGTGCAATTGGTGGGCGTCGTGCCCCTGCGACGGCTGATCCTATCTCCTCCCGAGACACCCATCGAAGCCATCATGGATACCGACGTCATCAGTGTGCAGGCCGACGCCGACCAGGAGGAGGCGGCCCGCCTGATGTCGCGCTACGACCTGCTGGCCCTGCCGGTCGTGGACGACGTGGGTCACCTGCTGGGCCTCATCACCCACGACGACCTGGTCGAAGTGCTGGAGGAAGAGGCGACGGAGGACATCTATCGCCTGGGCGGTCTGCCGGAGGAGCAACCGCACGACGCGCCAATCCTTTCCGCGCTGAGGACACGTCTGCCCTGGCTGGCGCTCAACATGGGCACGGCGATGGTCTCTGGGGTCGTGCTCAAGGCGTTCGAGGGTACCATCGCCCAGGTCGCCATCCTGACAATGTTCTTCCCCGTCGTCGCCGGGGTCAGCGGCAGCGCCGGCACCCAGGCGCTCACCGTCACCGTACGCGGCCTATCCCTGGGCGAGCTTGATCCCCACGACGGTCTCCGCGCCCTCGGCCGCGAGGTGCTCATCGGCTTGGCCAACGGCCTGACCGTGGGTATCCTGGTCGCGCTCATCGCACTCGCGCTGGGAGGAGCGCCGGTCTTGGGCGCCGTGGTGGGAATTGCCACCCTGCTGAATATGATCGGCGCAGGCATCGCCGGCGCGATAGTGCCCGTGACGATGCAGGTGCTGAAAATCGACCCGGCTTTGGCCTCGCCCATCCTGGTCACTACCATTACGGATGCCTGTGGCTACCTTTTCTACTTGGGCCTCGCTACGCTGGTTCTGGCAAGCTTGATATGAGACAACGTTCACTTTCGAGGACGTCCCAATTACCGCCGCCTACCGTCGTCACTTCCTCTGCACAGTTGACGGCATTGCTGCAGGCGCTGTGCGACGAACCCTTCGTCGCCGTGGACACTGAATCCAATTCCCTCTACGCCTATCAGGAACAGGTCTGTTTGATACAACTCTCCATCCCCAGCGCTGACTACGTCGTGGATGCACTGGCCGACCTGGATCTATCGCCGCTGGCGCATCTCTTTGCCGATCCCAAGGTGGAAAAGATTTTCCACGCCGCCGAGTACGACGTGATGTGTCTCAAGCGCGACTTTGGCTTTACGTTCGCAAATCTATTCGACACGATGTGGACAGCGCGCATTCTGGGATGGCCTCGCGTGGGGTTGGGTGACGTGCTGAAAGACCTCTTCGACGTGCGCACCAACAAGCGCTACCAGCGTTACAACTGGGGCAAGCGCCCATTGGACCAGAAGGCGCTGGTCTATGCGAGTATCGATACCCACTACCTCTTGCCCCTGCGCCACCTCCAGGCCGATGGGCTGATGCAAAAAAAACGATGGGAGGAGGCACGAGAGGTTTTTGACCAGATCGCGGCTACTGAGCCCGCGTCCAACGGCTTCGACCCGGAGGATTTCTGGCGTACCAAAGGGGCTTTCGATCTGGCACGGCGCGAGCAGGCCGTTCTGCGCGAGCTGTGCATCTGGCGCGACGGCGAGGCCCGTCATCAGGACCATCCGCACTTTAAGGTGCTCCACGATCGTGCGCTCGTCGCGCTGGCTCAGGCCCGTCCACGTACGCGGGAGGAGTTGGTCAACGTTGAAGGTATAAAGCCCTACCACGCACGCCGGTACGGGAAGCGCATCTTGCAGACGATTGAGCAGGGGCTGCACGCTCGGCCGCCCAAGCTGCCTCCGCCACCTCTGCGCCACTCTGACGAAGAGGTGGAGCGCTACGAGGCGCTCCGTGCCTGGCGCAAAAAGGTGGCTGCCGAGCGAGAGGTGGACGTGGACGTCATCGTCTGCAATGCGGTCCTGTGGAAGCTGGCGGAGCAGAACCCACGCACAATCGAGGGCCTGCAAGCTATTGAGGGGTTGGGCCCGTGGAAGCGGAAAACGTACGGCGAGGCGATTCTGGGGGTGTTAGCGAGGTGAATTTGTAATGGAGATCCATTTTCTCGGCGCAGCACAGACCGTCACCGGCTCTCAGCACCTGATCTTGGTCAATGGGCGCCGCGTCCTGCTGGAATGTGGGCTTTTCCAGGGCAAGCGGCGGGAGGCGTTCGAGCGCAACCGCAATCTGCCCTTCGACGCCGCGAGCATCGACGTGCTTGTTCTATCCCATGCCCACATCGATCACTCCGGCAACATCCCGAACCTGGTGCGCAACGGCTTCCGGGGCACAATCTACTCGACTTTTGCCACGCGCGATCTTTGCTCGGCAATGCTGCGGGACTCGGCCCACATCCAAGAGCAGGACGTGGCCTACGTCAACAAGAAGCGCGCCCGCAAGGAGCAACCGCCGGTCGAGCCGATCTATACGACCGACGACGCCATCGCCAGCCTGGAACACTTTGTCAGCGTGGGGTATAACCGGCCCGTGCCCATCGCGCCGGGGGTGCGGTGCACGTTCCTGGACGCCGGCCACATCCTGGGATCGGCCCTCGTCTTTTTGGAGATAGAAGAATCCGATCACGAGCAGACGCGCGTGCTTTTCAGCGGCGATTTGGGACGGGACGATATGCCCATCCTGCGCGATCCCACCCCCGCGCCGGAAGCCGACATTCTCATCATCGAATCGACCTATGGCGACCGGCTGCACAAAATGCACGAAGAGGCCGAGAAAAAGTTGCGCCGCCTGATCGGCGAGACGTGCTCCGATGGCGGCAAAGTCGTGATCCCATCGTTCGCCGTCGGGCGGACCCAGGAGCTGGTGTACAGCCTGCACCGGCTGGTTCTGGCGGACACACTGCCCGACGTGCCCGTCTTCGTGGATAGCCCTCTGGCGGTGAACGTGACCGAGGTGTTTCGCCTCCATCCAGAGTGCTACGACGAGGACGTCAGGGATTTCATGAACCACAGCCACCATTCCGATCCTTTCGGCTTCGAGCGCTTGCGGTACATCCGCAGCGTCGAAGCATCCAAGGCGCTGAACGATCTGCAAGGGCCGGCGGTCATCATCAGCGCCTCTGGGATGTGCGAGGCGGGGCGAGTACAGCATCATCTCAAGCACGCGATCACCGACCCGCGCAAC
Organism: uncultured Anaerolineales bacterium; assembly: GCA_964635485.1. Taxonomy (GTDB): domain Bacteria; phylum Chloroflexota; class Anaerolineae; order B4-G1; family B4-G1; genus JAFGED01. The sequence goes on along the minus strand of CAZWPV010000016.1, from coordinate 7,756 downwards.
GCGGTGCTGATCGTCAGTTGGCAGGCCCCCTACACCCTGGGCCGGCGGCTGGTCGAGCAGCAGCCGGTGGTCAAGATATTTGGCGAAGAGTTCCCTCTGCGGGCGCGCGTCGAGACGATCAACGGCTACAGCGCCCACGCCGACCGGAACGGATTGCTGGGCTGGGCGGGCCCCATCGCCCGCGGCCTGCGGCACGCCTTCGTCGTCCACGGCGACCCCGCACCGGCAGCGGCCCTGGCCGATGGGCTGAGGCAACTGGGCGCGCCCAATGTGGCGGTGCCGGAGCAGGGAGACGTGTTTCAAGTATAAGGAAGGAGGACAGCCGATGAACCTGTGGCGCGAGCTACCGCCGGGGCCGGACTGGCCCCAAGTCATCTACGTGGTCGTTGAGATCCCCAAGGGATCGCGCAACAAGTACGAGTACGACGAGGCCGGGGGATTCGTCAAACTCGACCGGGTGCTCTTTTCCTCGCTGCACTATCCCGGCGACTATGGCTTCATCCCCCAGACACTGCACACCGACGGCGATCCGCTCGACGTGCTGGTGATGACCAACGAGGCGACCTTTTCTGGATGCGTGATCGAGGCGCGGCCGTTGGGCGTCTATGGACTGATAGACAAGGGCCAGCTCGACGACAAGATCCTGGCCGTGCCGCACACCGACCCGCTATTCAGCGAGTACCGCTCGCTCAAAGACGTGCCGCCCCACTTTTTGGACGAGATGGCACATTTCTTCGATGTCTACAAGGATTTGGAGGTCGACGAGGTTCAAGGTGGTGGCTGGGATGGAATCGAGAGCGCCCAGGCAGAGATCAGGCGCGCCGTGGAACGGTATCGGGAGAGGTATGTGAAGGAGTAAGAATCTACTCGTCAGACCTTCGAGGTTTATCTCACTTCAACCCCAGCACCTCGTAGACCTTGTCGGGCTGGCTGTGGCCCTTGACGTGCACGTCACCGACGAGCCGCGCTTCGACCTGATCCTTGACCCGCTCGTAGGCCTGCGCGCTGATAAGGATCTGCCCCGGCCCGGCGATGTCGGACAGGCGAGAGGAAAAGTTGACGCAGTCGCCGATGGCGGTAAAGTTCCGCTGGTGCGTCGCCGAGCCAATGTTGCCGATCACCGCCTCACCCAAGGTGATGCCGATGCCAAAGCGCAGGCGCTCGCCCTCATCGATCTGAGTATGATACTCGCTCATCGCTTTTTGCATCGCCAGCGCCGCGCGCACGGCCCGCATCGTGTGATCCTCCTGCGGCTCCGGCGTGTTAAAGATCGCCATCATCGCGTCCCCCACGAACTTGTCCAGCGTGCCTTCTTGCTGCAAGATAGCCTCTACCCCCAGCGTCAGGTGCTTGTTCAGCACCTCGATCTGGAACTCGGGTTCCGTCTTCTCGCTGAAAGACGTAAAGCCCCGAATGTCGGCGTAGAAACTGGTGATCTCCTGGCGCGCTCCCCCCAGGCGGACGAGATCGGGATTGGCGATCAACCGCTTGACCACGGCAGGCGACACGTAACGCTGGAACGTCTCCCGGACCAGGCGGGCTTGGGCCTCCAATTCTCGCTGCTCCGTCAGGTCGTCCATCACGATCGCCACGCCGTTGGTCACGTCGCGGCTGTCCTTAAGCGGGGAGAGATTCATGCGCAGCCAGACTGAGCCGCGGGTGGGCAGTTCCGACTGGGATTCGTAGGCCATCACGGGCGTTTCGGAGAACTTGACCTGTCTTAGCAGGGACTCGATGTCCTCTGCCAGGCACCCCAGGACTTGATCGCACGAGCAACCGATGACCTCTTCCGCCTTCACACCTATGATGGCCTCGGCCGCGCGGTTGAAGAGCGTCACCTTGTCTCGGATGTTGGTAGTGATGACGCCGCTGGCGATGCTGCTAAAGACGTCGTCCATCAGGTTTTTCATCTCGCTGATAGCGGCCAGGTTGCGGCGCACGCTGGTGAAGAGACGCGCGTTTTCCACCGCCAGCGACGACTGGTCGGCCAGTGCCCTGAGAAAAGCCAGGTCGTCGGAGTGGTAGGGCTGGCCGGAGCGTTTGGGGCCCACCGCCAGCCAGCCGATCAGTCGCTCCTGGCTGCGCAGGGGCACGTAGACCACCGCACCCAGCGCGCCCATCTGCACCCACTCGTCGGCTAACTCGTTGGGCAGCCCCTTCTCGGGTGGCAGGTACAGGCACTCCTGGTGATTCCGCAGCCAGCTTACCAGCGCGCCATCCGGCATAAAAGTGACCGGGAACGCCGCCAGTCGCCCTTCGCCGATCGGCTGGCCGACGTAATCAGCCGTATCCTCGTCGTACAGGCACATCCACTGGCGGGAGGGATGCAAAGACTCCTCGATGCGTTTGCCGACTTCTGCCAGCACCTGACTCAAGTCGAGCGATTGGGTCAGCTCGTGGCTAAAGGTCTGCAGCGCGGCGTGAAAGTCTACCGTTTGACGAAAAAAGACGCGGTCCACCAATCGCTGGATCCGGTTGCGCAGGGGGTTGAAAAGGAAGGTCAGCACCAGGACAAAGATGGAGAGCACGATCGGGTCGCTGGCCTGGACGGCAAAGAGCTGGCTCAGGCCGTTGATGACGAGGGAATAGGCCGCGATGACGAGAAAGGTCAGCGCTCCGTAGGCCACACCTCGACTGAGGAGCCGATCTACGTCCAGCAGCCGGTAGCGTAGAATGGCGTAGGCGATGGAGAGTGGGAATAGGACGAACAGCGGGGCGTAGAGCCAGGTAGGAAAGGGAACCAATTGGCCCTGGACGACGAACCAAATCCAGGGCACGACGGGCAGGAAGGCGAGCGTCGCACCCAGGAGGATGATGCGGCTCTGTTGCCGGACGAGGGGCGAGGGCGGCCTGACGAGCCTGTAGAGCAACATGCCCAGCACGCAGAAGATGGCCACGGCGGCAAAGATGTAGCTGTTGTACCAGTGTGGGATGTAATCCAGAGGATGGTTGACGTCGTAGACGCTGAGAATAGAGCGGGCCGCCAGGTAACTTGCAGGTAGATAGGGAAGCAAGCGCAGAACCGGGGTCCGCTCGACGAAGCGGGGTCTCTGAGGAAAGACCAGCACCAGGTGTATGGCGGTGGCGGCGGCAAAGGGTACAGACGCACACCATAGAACAGCTAGGCGGTGTGTCGTGTTGTTCTCGAAGAGTGCGCCGATCATCAACGCGACGCAGGCGCATAACGCGGCAAAGACCTGTCCGGCAGATCCCCAACCTTGCACCCAATACACCCAGATACCTATACCCAGGTAGATTAATCCCGCCAGGTAGGGAAGCAGGAAGAGCAGGATCATGTCCCGTGTCGGGAAAGCGGTGAGCGCAACTGTCATCTCCCGCGGGCTACCGCCCTCACGAACGACGGTAATTGTAACTTCCTGGCCCACCGCGCGTTCCTGCAAGATAGCCGCTACATCTCCGTATTGCCGAACCGTCTGTCCATCAATCGCTATCAAGCGGTCGGGCTGCTCCAATGGCGGATCGAACTGCAGGCGCGCCCAGTCCTTGCCTTCAAATGGGCTGAGCACCAGGGTAGGCTCCAGCAACATACCCAGGAATGGCTCGCGTGCCCAGCGCCAGGCCAGGATGTGAGCGACGACAAAGGCGGCCACCGTGACCGCCAGCACGAGGAATACGATCACACGCCCCAGCCGCGTCGCATGATTGAGTTTTTCCTGCGGTGATATCATGGCTCACTCTCCACGGATATGGTTATCAGCCCGGAATCCGAAGGGCGGGAGGCCTTACTCCCACGCTGCCAGCGTAGGAGCAAGGCGACCAGGGCCCCTGCGAGGAATCCACCTAGAAGAGACAGGATGAACAAGCGCAACAGACGTGAAGTGCTCATGACTTGGATTCATTATACAGGGAATCGCAAGCCGAAGCAAGAACTATTTGAGTGTGCCTAAAATCTGTGCGAGTGGGGAGGCAGGCGGTTGCAGAGAGCGTTCCTTTGTGGTATAGTCGCGCGCAAGGAGGACATCGTTGGAGAAGAAGAAACGCCTCGTCGTCGGCATCTCGGGGGCCAGCGGCGCGATTTACGGCATCCGGCTGCTGGAAGTGCTGGCGGAGCGTCCCGAGATCGAGACGCACCTCGTGATCTCCCGGACTGCCCGTCTGGTCATCGCCCAGGAGACCGACCGCACGATAGCGCAGGTCGAAGCTCTGGCCGATCACGCTTACGACCCAGATGATCTCACAGCGCCTATCGCCAGTGGCTCCTTCGCCACGAACGGCTTGGTCATCGCGCCCTGCTCGATCAAGATGCTGTCCGCCGTCGCCAACTCCTACGCCGCCGACTTGATGGCCCGTGCGGCCGACGTCACCCTCAAGGAGGGGCGACCGTTGGTGCTCCTCGTGCGGGAGACGCCGCTGCACCTGGGGCAGCTGCGCCTGATGGCCCGTGCCGCCGAAGCCGGAGCGATCATCTTCCCACCGGTGCCCGCTTTCTACGGCCGCCCGCAGACGGTTGCCGAGATCGTCGATACCACTGTGGGACGCGCGCTGGCGCGCTTGGGCGTGGAGAACACATTGTACACGAGATGGGAAGGATGAGCGGCGAGGACAAGGCCGCCTATCGCGGCCATCCCTCCTACGTCTGGCGGGCGGGGCAGGAACGGCGCTTCCAGATGGTGCGCCGTTGGGTACCCCTGGCCGGCAAGCGCGTGCTCGACGCAGGCTGCGGCGTGGGGATGTACACCGAGGCCTTCCTCCGCGAGACCTCTCACGTCTTTGGCATCGAGGTCGAGCGCGAGCGGGCGTTGGCGGCACACGGCCTGGCGACCGGCAAACCGGCAGGCGTGAGCCAAGCGGTGGGGGAACACCTGCCTTTCCCCGCCGACGCCTTTGACGTCGTCTTTTCCCACGAGGTGCTGGAGCACGTCGCCGATGATCGAGCCTGCGTGGCCGAGATGGTGCGCGTGGTCAGGACCGGGGGACACGTCGTCGTCTTTGTCCCCAACCGGCTCTACCCCTTCGAGACCCACGGCATCTTTTGGCGCGGGCGATACCGGTTCGGCAATATCCCGCTGGTCAACTGGCTGCCGGCGTCGTTGCGCGACCGGCTGGCTCCCCACGTGCGCGCCTACACTGCCCGCAGCCTGTACCGCCTCTTCGAGGGCTTACCCGCGCGCGTCTTGCATCACACGGTCATCTTTCCCGGCTACGACAACATCGTCGCCCGCGCGCCTGCGCTGGGACGGGTGCTGCGCGCCGTCACCTACGCACTCGAGCGTACCCCACTGCGGGCCTTTGGGCTATCGCACTTGCTCGTCGCCGAGAAAATGTGAAGGGCGCAGAGCGCCGCAAAGCGGTAACCTCGCGGCGACACGTGGTAGACTATCTCCGAAAGCCGCTCACAGAGGAGGCATGTACCTTGCGTAAGATCATCATCCTGTCGCTGCTCATCTACCCACTGGTGCTGGGCTGCACGATGGGCGTCGTCCGACAAGAAGAGCTTTCACCCGCCGCCTCCACCGCTGCTTCGACGTCGAGCGCCACACCGCGGCCGTCGGCGACGCCCGACACGCCGTCGCCTGAGCCGACGCAGCCGCTGACGACATCCCCTACGCCGACCGAGACGTCAACGCCCTTGGCGACCGAAGAAGCCGATTCAGGCCCCGCCATCCTCTATTTCCGGGCCAACGTGGAGGAGGCCGATCCGGGTGACACGATCGTGCTCGAATGGGAGAGCGTGGGGGCCACCAAGGCCATCATCTACCACATCCCCCCGAGCTACCAAATGCCCCAATCCGGCTGGGACGTGGACACCAGCGGCACTCTCTCACACCAAATCGGCGTGCACGAGCGCAACTGGATCATGTTTCAGCTCTACGTGTTCGACGCGGCAGAGCGTTCGGCCAGCGCCAGCCTGACGGTGTCCCTGCGCTGCCCCGATCCCTGGTTCTTCTCGCCCGCGCCCGACGTGTGCCCGACATCCCCCATCGTCAGCGCCGCCGCCGAGCAGCATTTCGAGCGCGGCACGATGATCTGGATCGAGGAGCTGGACCGCATCTACGTGCTATACGCCGACGACGTCCACAGCCCCAAGTGGCAGGGCTTTGACGACGAGTGGGACGAGAGTATGCCGGATCGCGACCCGACGCTCGTCCCGCCCGACGGCCTTTACCAGCCAGTACGGGGATTCGGGTGGGTCTGGCGGCAGAACTCCACGGTGCGCGAGCGGCTCGGGTGGGCCATCGACCAGGAGGCGAGTTTCGAGACCATCGTGCAGCACACGACGCTGTACAAGTACAACTCCACCTACCTGCGTGCGCTCGACGGCGACGTCTGGCACCTGGGTCCCGAGATGAGCAGTTGGGAAAAGATCGCGGTCGAATGATCTGCGGGCCCATCCGTGGCTTTTCTTCCAGAGGCGAAGTGGGATATAATGACGTCAGCGCCCGGAGGACAAAAGCTTATGGAAACCAAAATCCTGTTGAGCCACGCAAACCACGTCTTTATCCTGTACGATGATAGCACGTGGGATTATATCGAGTAGAAGAGAGACAATTTTCCACCAAGCACGTCACGGGTTCAAAGCAGTGTGGATAGCCTCATCCAGGAAAGGAGGCCGCAGATGCCCCCCAAACGATCAATAGCGATGGCGGTCGTGCTGCTCCTGCTGTGCGTGAGCGTGGTGGCTTGCTGCCCGCCCGCCACGCCGATGCCTACCAGTCATCCTACCTCCGCGCCCGTATCCACGGCTGTGCTGCCCACAACCACAACGCTGCCTACTCTAGCCCCTACCCTTTTACCTGCATCCGCGCCGTGGCCCGGTTGGACTACGTACACCAAGGTTCATCATGTGCGCGATATGGCCTTCGATCATGGCGGCAACCTGTGGACCGCGACCGAAGGCGGTGTCGTCAAGTGGGACCCAGTAGACGGTACATACATCAAGTACACCACAGCCGACGGTCTGGCGTCTAACCATGTCTCATCCATCGCCGTGGCCCAAGACGGCGCCCTGTGGTTTGGAACTGGTCATGGTGTTTCTCGTTTCGACGGAGAACATTGGGAAACCCACACGACCGACAATGGCCTTGGAAGCAACACAGTTACCTCCGTCGCCACAGCTCCCGATGGTGCGGTGTGGGTTGGTACTTTGGGTGACACCATCTCCCAGTTCAACGGTGAGGCGTGGACCACATACACGTATGACCGTCACGAGATAGGAGATATAACTGCCATCGCAGTAGCAGCGGACGGCACGATCTGGGTCGGTGCCTGGAGTGGCCGCGTCCACAGTTTTGATGGCACGACTTGGATCTCGCATGAAGCCTCTGACGGTACCAACTGTTCAGGTGGTACCATTACTGACATAGTCGTGGCACCTGACGGTGCACTGTGGTTCAACACCCCTGGCGGCATCTCTCGCTTTGATGGTAGAAGCTGGGAAACTTATACCGCAGAAGACGGCTTGGCAGACAACCACGTCGGAGCTATCGCTGTGGCACCCGACGGTGCCCTGTGGTTCGAAACCTGGGGCGGCGTTTCTCGCTTCGATGGTAATACTTGGACGACCTACCCTCTCCCCCAACTTGTAGATGACTACACTACTTCTATCGCCATATCCCCTGACGGCACACCATGGCTCGGTACTTACAACGGAAGTGTCCTTCATTACAATAACAAAGCGTGGATATCCTACGCCGTCGATGATGGCCTGGCAGATAACATAGTTCTATCCATCCTCGCAATTCCTGATGGAACACTGTGGTTCCGCGGTGAAGAAGGCATCTCTCGCTTCGACGGA